>NZ_JBEXSJ010000035.1:0-93814 GCF_040613535.1 Kribbella sp. NPDC006257 | reverse complement strand
GCTGCCGCCGTGGCCGCGCCCGCGACCAACCTCGATGCGACTGGCCGCACGGGGCCTGGCGCGCGACACGGCGGCGCTGACCGCACTGGCCGGAGCTCTGCCGGCCGGGCGCGGCGACGCGTCCTGGCTTGCGCGACTGGCCGACCGGCTGGTGCCTGCGGGCGGCTGGGTCGAGCATCCGGCCACCTGGCTGGTGGCGGCGGATCTGAGCACCGGTGCACGGATCGCCTTCGGATCTCCGGGAGCGCCGCGGATCTCGCTCGGTGATGCTCTGCGGGCGTCCTGGGCCGTCCCCGGCTGGTTCCCGCCGGTGGTCACTGGCGGCCTTCGGCTGGCCGACGGCGGGATCGTCTCGACCGCCTCGGCCGACCTGTTGCTGCCGCGGCCGCCGCGAGAAGTCCTCGTGTTCGCCCCGATGGCATCGGCCCAGCCCGGCCGGCGAACCGGGCTCGGCCGCATCGAGCAGCAGTTGAGACGGGTCATGACCCGTGGCCTCGACGCCGAGGTGGACGCCCTGCGTGCCGCCGGCAGCCGTGTGATCAGGGTCGAGCCCGGTCCGGAAGACCTCGCCGCGATGGGTGCCTACCTGATGGACCGGCGCCGCCGGCGCCGCGTGCTCGACACCTCGCTGAGAACCAGTACCGCAACCCTGCGCCAGATCGTTGCTGCAAGCAACGATGGCACCGACGAAGGAGCCCTTGCATGACCGAGTACGACGTTGTGGTGATCGGGGCCGGCGTGTCCGGTATCGGCGCGGCCATCCGGCTCCGTCAGGCCGGCGTGACGAACTTCGCCGTCTTGGAGAAAGCGACCGAGCTCGGCGGCACGTGGCGCGACAACACCTACCCCGGCTGCGCGTGCGACGTACCGTCGGCGCTGTACTCGTACTCGTTCGCTCCCAACCCGGAGTGGACCCGCGCGTTCGCGGGGCAGGCAGAGATCCGCAGCTACCTGCACGACGTGGCCGAAAGGTTCGGCGTCGTTCCGCACCTGCAGTTAGGTGTCGAGGTCAAACGCGCGCAGTGGGACGGCAGCGTCTGGCGGCTCGACACCAGCGACGGCCCGTACCAGGCGCGGATCGTCGTGGCCGGGACCGGGCCCTGGCACGAGCCGCTGGTGCCCGACATCCCCGGCGGACCGGAGTTCGCGGGCGAGATGTTCCACTCCTCGCGCTGGAACCACGACTACGACCTGCGCGGCAAGCGCGTCGCGGTGATCGGCACCGGGGCATCAGCAGTACAGTTTCTCCCCAAGATCCAGCCACTCGTGTCGGAACTGCATCTGTTCCAGCGGACCGCGCAGTGGGTGCTGCCCAAGCCGGACCACTATGTCCCGCTCGTGGAGCGCTCGCTGATGCGCCGGGTGCCTGCGGCGCAGCGGGCGCTGCGGACGATCGAGTACGGCGCGATGGAGACGCTCGGTCTGGGCTTTCGTCACCCGTGGCTGCTGAAGCAGGTGCAACGCGTCGGCCGGTTGCACCTGCGGCGCGCGATCCAGGACCCGGAACTGCGGGCGGCGCTGACACCGGACTACACGCTGGGATGCAAACGGCTGCTGTTGTCGAACGACTACTACCCAGCACTCGCCCAACCCAACGTCACCGTCCACCCGGGCCTGCGCGCCATCGACGGCAACACCATGATGGGCGCCGACGGATCCACGGCCGAGGTGGATGCAGTCATTCTCGGCACCGGCTTCCACATCCAGGACATGCCGATCGCGCGCCACGTGTACGACCAGGCCGGGCACAACCTGGACGAGCACTGGAAAGGCAGCCCGCAGGCCTACCGCGGCACCACCGTGGCCGGGTTCCCGAACCTGTTCCTGCTGCTCGGACCCAGCCTCGGCACCGGCCACACCTCCGCGTTCATGATCCTCGAGGCCCAACTCGAGCACACGATCGCCGGCGTCCGTGCGGTACTCGACAACGGCTGGCACAGCATCGAGGTACGCCGCGACGTACAAGACGACTTCAACGCCGAAGTCCAACGCGCCCTGGCCGGCACGGTCTACGAGACCGGTGGCTGCGCGAGCTATTACCACGACGCGAACGGCCGGAACAGCTTCAGTTGGCCCTGGTCGTCGAGCCGGCTGCGCCGCGAAGTCGGCTCCTTCGACCCAACGGCGTACGACGTGACACCAGCACCGGCGCAGCTGGACGCATGATGCGCCGCAGGATCGACCTGGAACAGGCCGTCGTCGTGGTGACTGGCGGCGGCCGCGGCATCGGACTCGCGACCGCCCGAGCCTTCGCCGGACACGGCGCCACCGTGTGCATCGGCGACCTGGACAAGGACACCGCCACCGTGGCCGCGACCGAACTCGGTTGCATCGGCTCCAAACTCGACGTGACCGACCGAGCGTCCTACCAAGGCTTCGTCAACGAAGTGTTGCAGCGGTTCGGGCGGATCGACGTCCTCGTCAACAACGCAGGAATCATGCCGCTCGGATCGTTCCTGGACGAGCCGGACTCAATCAGCCGCGCCACCCTGGACGTGAACATCTGGGGCCTCATCCACGGCATGCGGCTGGTACTGCCCGACATGGTCGCCCGCGGCAGCGGACATGTCGTCAACGTTGCCTCGATGGCCGGCCGGATCCCCTTCCCCGGCATGGCCGTCTACAACGCCAGCAAATTCGCCGCCGTCGGACTGACCATGTCAGTCCGGCGCGAGCTACGAAGCACCGGCGTGACAGTCAGCGCCGTGCTGCCCAGCGCCGTACGCACCGAACTCGCCTCCGGCGTCCAACTCGGCGGGACACTACCGACGGTCAACCCAGAAGACGTCGCAGCGGCCGTGATCCGGACCTGCCACACCCAGAAGGCCGCCACCGTGGTGCCAGGATGGCTAGCGGGCTGGGACCTGCTGGCAGCAGTGGTACCCGAACCCCTGCTGGCTCTCGGGTTGCGGCTGGCTGGCGACGACCGCGGCGTTCACACCGATGCGGCCGCCCGTGCCGCCTACGAGCGCCGAGTCGCCCGCCAGGCCCGTTGAAGGGCTCGAAAAAGGTAGCCGAAGCACACCGCGACCTCGAGTCCCGCCACCAACCCGGGAAATACGTCATCGTCCTACCGACAACCTGAGGCCCGTCCATCAGATGCGCCACCACTGCGCGGCGCCTAGAGGCCCGGTGACTGGGCGGGTGGCGCGGCATCAGTCGTGATCGTCTGTGACTGAGACGTGACCGAGTGGCGATCGTCGCCCTGGGCAACTAGTGCCGGCGCCGAGAGCCGCACACACTGGCTGTGTGGGCGAACTGGCGCCCTATCTTCTCGGGCCAGCCGGATTGGAGCTTGCCCATGCGGTGGAGCTTCAGCGATTCCTCCAGCGCGGCCACCTCGCCGAGCCAGGCCCTGTCCTTGGCTTCGGTGAGGCGGGCTTCGGCGTTGCTGGTCATCTCCTCGATCCGTGGCGAGGGCTGGGTGTCCTGGCTGTAGGTGTCCGGCGGCGGTTTCTGGCTGGTTCCTGCTCCGTCTCTGCTCCGTGGGAGGCCGCTGAAGGGTGGCTGATGATGCGAAGCAATGAGCAGGATTGGCGGGTTGGTTGGCGGCTCGGATTGATGGAGCCGAGCCGCCGGGGTGAGCTGAAATGTGTCAGTTGGTGACTGCTTTGACCTTGTCTTTGTGCTCAGAGAGCCAGTCGCTGAAGGACTGGAGCTGGGGGTTGAGTTCGCGGACCAGGTTGAGGTCGCGGTCGCCGGTGAAGCGTTCCGAGTCTTCGGCGTAGTACTGGAACATGTTGGCGAACTCGACGGCCATCGGGAAGCCGAGGGCGCGGAACTCGTCCCAGGTGTAGGGCTGGTAGGTGACCTCTTCGCCGAGGGCGTCGGTCAGGGCGGCCGCGTACTCCTTGCCGGTCAGGTGGTCGCCGGCGATGCTCACGGTCTGGCCGATGAACTCGTCGCCGCGCTTGAAGACGCCGAGGGCGGTGCGGCCGATGTCGGCGGCGGCGATGCCGGACAGCGGCTGGTCGCCCATCGGCAGCGTGAGGATCAGCTTGCCGCTGCCGTCGCGGGCCGGTCCCATGCCCTGCAGCATCGCTTCGAAATAGAACGTGGTCTGCAGGAACGTGGTCGGTACGCCGTACTTCGTGAACAGCTCGTTCGCCTCGCCCTTGGCGTCGAAGTGCGGCACCTTGTAGTTGCCGTCGACGTCCGGCACCCGGTCGGTCTCGCCGAAGTGCTTGCGGGTGTCCTCCAGCGTCGACCAGATCACGTGCGCCACGCCGGCCTCCTTCGCCGCCCGGGCCGCGTTCTCCGCCTGGTCGAACTCCATCTGCCCACGGGTCCGCTCAGCCTCCTCGGCCGGCGTCCGCTCGACCCAGTAGTTCGTCACGACGTACGCGCCGTGCACTCCCTCGAACGCCTTCCGCAGGCCGGCCTCGTCGTCGAGATCGGCCTCGACCACCTCGGCGCCGGCCGCGGCCAGCTTCTGCGCGCCGGCCGACTGCGCGTTCCGGGTCAGCGCCCGTACGCCGAATGTCCCGTCGTCCAGGATCGCCTGGACCAGCCCGCCACCCTGCGAACCGGTGGCTCCGACTACGGCGATGAGCTTCTTGTCAGTCATCCGAATCTCCTGCTCGAAAATGTTGGTTGATGTGTCAACTCACTTCGAGCATAGCGCTCTGAGTTGATGTGTCAACCTCGTCCGCTACGATGGGTGCTGTGGCAGACGAACCGTGGCTCACCGACGAGGAGCAGAAGTCCTGGCGCAGCTATCTGCTGATGCGCCGGACGCTCGAGTCGCACCTGGAGCGGCACCTGCAGCGGGAGTTCGGGCTGTCCGGGTCCGACTTCGAGATCCTGGTCAACCTGTCCGAGTCCGAGACCGGCCGGATGCGCGCGTTCGAGCTGGGCGAGGCGACCCAGTGGGAGAAGAGCCGGATGTCGCACCACCTGAGCCGGATGGAGAAGCGCGGCCTGATCCGCAAGGAGGCGTGCGACGCGCGCTACCCGGAGATCGCGCTGACCGAGCAGGGCCGGGCCGCGATCGAGGCCTGCGCGCCGGCGCATGTCGGGCGGGTCCGCGAGTTGTTCGTCGATGTCTTCGGTCCCGACCGGATGGCGATGCTCGGAGCCGCCTCGGACGACGTGATCGCCGCCATCGGCAAGCACCAGCACACCAACTGCCCACCCGACGTGAGCGGTTGCTAACCCCACGTCCCGCGCCTTTTGCCTTTCCGTCAGCTGTAGCTGAGAGCTTCTTTCGGTAATTCTCAGGACAACTTGATGGTGGCTTGATGTTCTCTTGGCGTGCGGCTGAGGCCATCGCGGCGAGGCTTCAGGCATGGTCACCCAAGATGCCTTCGAACCCCATCTCCAGAGAGCCCGCTGGTTACGCCGGGCCGGTGCTGCGGCCTTCGCAACCGCCGTCGTCGGTATCGGCGGCACCGGCCTAGTCGTCGCTGTAGTAGCGGCCAAGCAACCAGCCGCCGGTACTACGGCCAGCACCGACTCCGGCAGCTCCGGCTCAAGCAGCGACGGCTCGGGCGACACCGGTAGCAGCAGCTCTGGCGGCTCGAGCAGTGACAACAACAGCAGCAGTGGACTCGGCACTACCCAGCAGGACGCTCCCACCCAAGGCGGGAGCCACGGCTCATGAGCACCCGCGAGCGGTTGAGTGTCTCGCGAACCTGGTCTGCCTGGAGTTGCACAGTGCGACTGACGGTCGACGACCCCGCAGTACTAGGCGCAGCGTGTGGGGCGCTCAAGGCGTTGATGGACCGCGTCGACAAGGCCGCCAGTAGGTTCCGCCCCGACTCGGAGCTCGCCGCGGTCAACAGGCGAGCCGGCTCCATGGTGCCGGTCTCGCGCCTGCTGGTCGACCTCGTAGACGTCAGCCTCGTCGCCGCATCCATCAGTGGCGGCGCAGTTGACCCCACTGTCGGCGCAGCAGTAGTTGCCGCCGGCTACGACCAGGACATCGCCGCAGTACGCAACCGCCTTCCACACACTGCGGCCAGTCCAGTCCCTGCCGCTGGCTGGCAGAACGTCCAGCTCAACCGCAAGCTGGCGCTAGTTGGCATCCCCAAAGGCACCATGCTCGACCTAGGAGCCACTGCAAAAGCCTGGACCGCAGACAGAGCCGCTCTTGTCCTCAGCAAGCGCCACGGATGCGCAGTACTAGTAGAGATCGGCGGCGACCTCAGAGCAGCCGGTACTCCGGCAGAGCCGTGGGTGATCGGAGTTGCCGAGCGAGAAGGCGACCCCGTCGCCAAGGTGACCCTGTCACACGGCGGACTCACCACATCAACCCGTACTGCGCGCAGGTGGGCCACGCACCAGGGCGAAGCGCACCACGTCATCGACCCGCGTACTGGTGCGCCGGCCGATGGTCCCTGGCGCACTGCCTCGGTCTGGGCGCCAACCGCAGTACGGGCGAACACCTTCAGTACTGCGCTCGTCGCGACCGGTGAAGCAGCGCTCGGGCGACTGACACTGGCAGGGCACCCTGCGCGGCTGGTCGCGGACGACGGCGAGATCACTGAGCTGGCCGGTTGGCCCGCTGCGAGCAGGGCGGCCTGATGACGCTGTGGTACCTCGCCCGGGCAGCCGGGGTGATGGCAATGGTCCTGTTCACTGTCGCTGCCTCCATCGGCGCACTCGGTGCGGGCAGTCGCAAACCAGAGCGGCGGTTCTGGCTCCAGTACGTTCACCGCTCAGCCGCAGTCACGGGCCTGGTTCTCCTTGCGGCACACGTAGCCGCAGTGATCGCTGACGCCTTTGTGGACATCAGTCTCTCTGTCCTGGTCTGGCCATTCGGTTCCGGCTATCGGCCATTCGCAGTGACCCTGGGCGTGCTCGCCATGTACGGCCTGGCGCTCGCCGCACTCGTCGGAGCTGCCAGGGGACGGCTAGCCAGATCGCAGGCATTCACCAAGCGCTGGCGTTCCATTCACATCGCCGCATCCGTCGGCTGGCTCCTGTCGGTCGGCCACGGCTTGTTGGCGGGCACTGATCGCAGTACGCCGTGGATGCTCGCCATCACCATCAGCTGCCTGGCCGCAGTCGCCGGCTCCGTCGCGGTACGAGCACGCAGCCACGCAGTACAGGCCCGTACGCCGCTCAGCCTCGCCAGAGCAGGGAGATTCCAATGACACTCGTGCAGGAGACCGCACCGCTGCTCCGGTCCATCGGGCAGCCGCGACTGCTCGCCGGACTCAAAGAGGGCCGCGCTGACCTTCAACATCACCTCTGGACCCATGGGGCGCAACCAGAGCTCACCAGGGCGGCGTACGCAGAGCTAGCCGAAGCTGTCGGGCTCAGGGGTCGCGGTGGTGCAGGCTTCCCGGTAGCACTCAAGCTGGCCGATCTCCCGGCCAAGGGCATCGAGGCGGTCGTCGTCAACGGCTCCGAGAGTGAGCCGCTGAGCCGCAAGGACCGCCTGCTCCTCACCCTCGCGCCACACCTGGTACTAGATGGCGCGACAGGGCTAGCTAGAGCACTGGCCGCCAAGGAAGTCCTGATAGCAGTCCACGATGCAGCAGCAGCCGTGTCGATCCGGGCAGCGATCCGGGAGCGTCAGGACCCGGTAGAGATCCAGGTGAGCGACAGTCCCGGGCGGTTCGTTGCCGGTGAGGCGCGGGCCGTGCTGAGCATCCTGGAAGGCGGCCCGGCCGTTCCGCCTGGGCGCAGGGTGCTGCCGACGAGGAAGGGCTACCACCAGCGCCCGACCTTCCTCTCGAACGTGGAGACCTTCGCCCAGCTCGCAGTGCTCGCTCGGCTCGGCTCCCGTGAGTTCAGCAGCACCGGCCTGATCAACGAGCCCGGCACGCAACTCCTCACCGTCGCTGGCGCAGTGCAGCGACCCGGGGTCATCGAGACGCCGACCGGAGTCCCGCTGGAGACCGTGCTCCAGTACGCCGGGGCGCCCGTCGCCGGGCCGGTCCTGATCGGCGGGTACCACGGCCAATGGCTGCCCAGGTCGGACGGGATCCGGATGAGTCGCCCGGAGGTCCCCGTCGGCGCCGGGATCGTGGTGGCACTCGGCTCCGGCACCTGCCCGCTAGGTGAGGTCTACCGGGTCGCACAGTGGCTGGCTAGTCAATCGGCCGGACAGTGCGGGCCGTGCGTGTTCGGGCTGGCTGCACTCGTCGACGACTTCGGCCGGCTGCTCAATGGGGATCCAGCCGGCTGGCACGACGCCCAGCGGCACCTTGGCCTGGTGCCGGGCAGAGGCGCTTGCGCTCACCCCGACGGCTCGGCCCGGTTCCTGGCGTCGGCGCTCGATGTCTTCGGTGAGGACGTCCGCAATCACCTGGCCGGCGGCTGCGACCGCGCCGTACTGGGTGTCCTGCCCGTCCCCGGAGGTACATGGTGAAGAAGCTGGAGATCGACTGGACCCGCTGCGACGGCCACGGCCTCTGCGCAACCCTCCTACCCGATGAGGTGACGCTCGACGAGTGGGGTTTCCCAGTACTGAACGGTAGTCCCGTCACCGCTGGTGAACTGACGAACGCACGCCGCGCAGTACTGGCTTGCCCGGCCCTTGCGCTCCGCTTGAACGAGGTGTGAAAAGTGATCTGTCAGGCATCGGAAAGGAGCGTCCCGGGATCACACCAGTGACAGAAGTGGACTAATCTCTGAGGGGGGCGCACAAGGGCGTGCGACCCGACGCTTGGAAGCGTCGACGCCACGTGGAGACGGTGGGGAATGCAGAGCAAGCTGGACGTCCAGAAGGCGGATGTTCTCGCCAAGGCAGTGTTCGCTGGAACGCACGGCAAGGACCAGTCGGTCGATGCCGGGAAGCTCCGGGGCTTCCTCGAGCGGTACTACCGCTACGTTGCGGCCGAAGACGTCGCCGAGCGGCAGCCGACGGACTGTCTGGGCGCTGCCCGGCACCACTACAAGTCCGCCTCGGTCCGCCCGCAGGGCACGGCCAAGGTGCACGTCTTCACGCCCACGGTGGAGGAGCACGGCTGGTCCGCCGACGGCCGGACGGTGGTCGAGATCGTGGTCGACGACATGCCCTTCCTGGTCGACAGCGCGTCGATGGTGATCACCGAGCACGGCCTGGAGCTGCAGCTGCTGGTGCACCCGCAGTTCGTGGTCCGGCGGGACATCACCGGCACCCTGCAGGAGGTGCTCGGCGACGACGCTTCGCCGGACGAGCACGACCTGGTGCGGGAGAGCTGGATGCACCTGGAGGTCGAGCGGATCGCCGACCCGGCCGAGCACCGCGAGCTGGAGAAGGCCCTGCAACTGGTCCTGAACGACGTTCGCGAGGCCGTCGAGGACTGGCCGAAGATGCACGAGAAGGCGGTCAGCATCGCCGCCGACCTGGACGCCTCGAAGTTGCCGGTGAGCGCAGCGGAGGTCGAGGACGCCCGGGAGCTGCTGGCCTGGCTCGCCGACGAGCACTTCACCTTCCTCGGCTACCGCGAGTACGCCTTCTCGATGCGCGGTGAGCAGGGCGTCCTGCGTGGCGTCCCGGGCACCGGCCTGGGCATCCTGCGCAAGGACCCGAACCAGGACGAGAACGCCGGTCTGCTGCCGCCCGAGGTGAGCGCCAAGGCCCGCGAGAAGAAGCTGCTGATCCTCACCAAGGCGAATTCGCGCTCCACCGTGCACCGTTCGTCGTACCTGGACTACGTCGGCATCAAGCAGTTCGACGAGAACGGTGAGCCGGTCGCGGAGCGGCGGTTCATCGGCCTGCTCTCGTCCACCGCCTACACCGAGAGCGTCATGCAGGTGCCGGTACTACGGCGCAAGGCGATCGAGCTGTTCAAGCAGACCGGCTTCGACCCGAACAGCCACAGCGGCAAGGGCCTGCTGGACGTGCTGGAGACCTACCCGCGCGACGAGCTGCTCCAGGCGCCGGTCGAGGACCTGCTGCCGATCGTGCAGTCCGTGCTGCACCTGCAGGAGCGCCGCGCGGTCAAGCTGTTCGTACGCCGTGACGTGTACAACCGCTATCTGTCCTGCCTCGTCTACCTGCCGCGTGATCGCTACACGACCGCGGTCAGGCTCAAGATGCAGCAGATCCTGGCAGAGGCGATCGGTGCCGAGTCGGTCGACTACGCGGCCTACGTGACCGAGTCGGTGCTCGCCCGCGTGCACTTCGTCGTACGGATGAAGCAGGGCGAGACCGTCGGGGAGTACGACGCCGACCTGCTCGAGCAGAAGGTCATCGAGGCGACCAGGGCCTGGCAGGACGACTTCACCGTCGCGCTGCACGCCGAGGGCGGCGACGGTGCCGTCACCAAGCTGAGCAGCCAGTACGCCGGTGCGTTCCCGGAGGCGTACAAGGAGGACTTCGACGCCAGGGTCGCCGTCAAGGACGCGATGATCCTCGACAAGCTGCCGGCCGAGGACGGCCTGGCGATGTCGCTCTACAGCCCGATCGACGAGGAGTGGGAGGGCGAGCGCCGCTTCAAGGTCTACCGGACCGGTACTGCGCTGTCGCTGTCGCAGGTGCTCCCGCACCTGACCCACATGGGCGTGGAGGTGATCGACGAGCGGCCGTACGAGATCCGGCGACCCGGCGGTACGGCGTACATCTACGACTTCGGTCTGCGCGCACCCCGTGACGTCGCGGAACGCGAGGAGAACCGGACGCTCTTCTCGGACACCTTCCAGGCCGTCTGGTCCGGCCGGGCCGAGTCCGACAAGCTGAACGCCCTGGTACTCCGTGGCAGCCTCAGCTGGCGGCAAGTGTCGATCCTGCGCGCCTACCAGAAGTACATCCGGCAGGGCGGTACGCCGTTCAGCCAGGACTACATCGAGAACACCTTCCTGCACCATGTGGACGTGGCGGGCCTGCTGGTCCGGCTGTTCGAGACCAGCTTCGACCCGGCGCTCGGTGCGGCCGACGACCCGAACCGGGAGAGCGCGGTCGAGCAGCTCCAGAAGGAGATCGTCGCCGCGCTCGACACTGTGCAGAGCCTGGACGAGGACCGGATCCTGCGGTCCTACCTGACCGTGATGAAGGCGACCCTGCGGACCAACTACTTCCAGCCGGGACCGGACGGGAAGCCGCGGGACTACATCTCCTTCAAGCTGGAGCCGAAGGCCATCCCGGAGCTGCCGCAGCCACGTCCGGCGTACGAGATCTTCGTGTACTCACCGCGGGTCGAAGGTGTGCACCTGCGGTTCGGTGCGGTCGCCCGCGGCGGGTTGCGCTGGTCGGACCGGCGGGAGGACTTCCGGACCGAGGTGCTCGGCCTGGTCAAGGCGCAGATGGTGAAGAACTCGGTGATCGTCCCGGTCGGCGCGAAGGGTGGCTTCTACGCCAAGCAGCTGCCCGACCCATCGGTGGACCGCGACGCCTGGCTGGCCGAGGGCATCGCGTCGTACAAGACCTTCATCTCGGGGCTGCTGGACATCACCGACAACATCGTGTCGGGTGCCGTCGTGCCGCCTCGCGAGGTCGTGCGGTACGACAGCGACGACGCGTATCTGGTGGTCGCGGCCGACAAGGGCACGGCGACCTTCTCCGACATCGCGAACGGGGTGGCGAAGGAGTACGGCTTCTGGCTCGGCGACGCGTTCGCCTCGGGCGGGTCGGTCGGCTACGACCACAAGGCGATGGGCATCACCGCCCGCGGCGCGTGGGAATCGGTCAAGCGGCACTTCCGCGAGATGGGCCACGACTGCCAGAACACCGACTTCACCGTGGTCGGCGTCGGCGACATGTCCGGTGACGTGTTCGGCAACGGGATGCTGCTGTCGGAGCACATCCGGCTGGTCGCGGCGTTCGACCACCGGCACATCTTCCTCGACCCGAACCCGGACGCCGCGACCTCGTTCGTGGAGCGCAAGCGACTGTTCGAGCTGCCGCGCTCGTCCTGGGCGGACTACGACAGCGCGCTGATCTCGGCCGGCGGCGGGATCTACCCGCGCACCGACAAGGCGATCCCGATCTCGGCCGAGGTCCGCGAGGTGCTCGGACTGGAGGGTACGCCGGCGACGCTGACGCCGGCCGAGCTGATGCAGGCGATCGTCAAGGCGCCGGTCGACCTGTTCTGGAACGGCGGTATCGGGACGTATGTGAAGGCCAGCACGGAGACGCACGCCGACGTCGGCGACAAGGCCAACGACGCGATCCGGATCAACGGCGCGGACCTGCGGGCCCGGGCGGTCGGCGAGGGCGGGAACCTCGGGTTCACCCAGCTGGGCCGGATCGAGTACGCCGCCAAGGGCGGCCGGATCAACACCGACTTCATCGACAACGTGGCCGGCGTGGACACGTCCGACCACGAGGTGAACATCAAGATCCTGCTCGACAAGGTGGTCGCCGACGGCGATCTGACCGAGAAGCAGCGCAACGACGTGATCGCCTCGATGACCGGCGAGGTCGCCGAGCTGGTGCTCAAGTCGAACTACCGGCAGAACATCGGGCTCGCCAACGCGACTGCGCAGGCTGCGGCCTTGCTGCACGTCCACGCCGACTGGGTCCGGCGGCTGGAGAAGCAGGGTCTGCTGGACCGGGAGCTGGAGTTCCTGCCGAGCGTCGCGGAGTTCAAGCGGCGCAAAGCGGACGGGCGTGGGCTGACCCCACCGGAGCTGTCGGTGCTGATCGCCTACACCAAGATCGTGCTCGAAGCGGAGCTGCTCAAAACGACGCTCCCCGACGACGCGTATCTGGAGTCCAAGCTCGCGTCGTACTTCCCGAAGGCGATCCAGGAACGCTTCGCCGAGCCGATGAAGTCGCACCAGCTGCGTCGCGAGATCATCACCACCCAGGTCGTCAACGAGTTCATCAACTCGTCCGGCATCACGGCGTACCACCGGCTCTCGCTGGAGACCGGCGGGTCGATCGAGGACGTCGTACGGGCCAACCTGGCCGCGTCGCGGATCTTCGGGCAGCCGGACCTGCTGGCCCGCAACGCCGATCTGGACAACGTGGTCCACGCCGACGTGCAGACCGCGATGCGGCTGGAGACCCGGACGCTGGTCGAGCGTGCGACCCGCTGGCTGGTCTCGAACCGGCGACCCCCGGTCGACATCGCCGACCTGGTCGACTTCTTCTCACCGGGTATCGCCAAGCTCAGTGCCGCACTTCCCGACGTACTACGGGGGCGCGAGCTGGCTCTGTTCGAGCACCGGCGCCAGGCGCTGATCGACGACGGGGTCGCGGAGGATTTCGCCACCCGGATCGCGGTGCTGCCGCCGGCGTACGCGGGGCTCGGCATCGTCGAGACGGCCGAGGCGGACGACCTGGACCTGCTCGAGGTCGCCAAGGTGCACTTCGCGCTCGGTGAGCGGCTGCAGCTCGGCCGCTTCCTCGAGCGCATCGTCGGGCTGCCGCGGACCGACCGTTGGCAGACGATGGCGCGCGCGGCGCTGCGCGACGATCTGCACGCCGTGCATGCCCGGCTGACCCGCCAGGTGCTGAGCCTGACCGACGCGGCGGCGGATCCGGAGGACCGGGTCGCGGCGTGGCAGGACATGAACGCGACCGCGCTGTCGCGGGCCGCCACGATGATGGACGAGATCGTCGAGACCGAGGGGCCCGAGCTGGCCCACCTGTCGGTCGGCCTACGGCTGGTCCGCACCCTGCTGGGCAGTCACGCCTGACTGGTTGCTGCCTCGCGTCGATGGTTTGTCGGCGCGAGGCATTAGGCTCGGCGCGTGGCGACCCTCGTGGATGTGGTGGGGAAATGTGAGTATCCGGGTCGTGGACTGGCGATCGGGCGGGACAGCGACGGGCTGCCGTTCGCGGCGTACTGGCTGACCGGGCGCTCACCTGCCTCCCAGCAGCGCGAACTCGTGGTCTCCGCGGAGGAGATCGTCGTCCAGGAGCTCGGTGGCGGCGGCGCTGACGAGTTGCGGCACTACACGGCCGCGATCCGCACCGAGGACTGGTTCATCGTCGGGAACGGCACCCACGTCAGTGAGCTCGCGGGCACCCACGCCGACTGCGTGGACCTGCAGGTGGCGCTGCGCAACATCGACTACGAGCCGGACCCACCGATCCGTACGCCGCGGATCTTCGCCGGCGCCGTCGTCGAAGGTCCCGAGTTGCTGGATGTCGTGGTCGGATCCGCCCGCTCGTACTCCGCGGACCAGGTGCAGCACCCGTCGCTCTTCCTGCGCCGCTCGGAAGAAGCCACCGCCGGCGTCGTCACCACGTACTCCGGAACCGCCGCGCAGGTCACCACCGACGGCTACCCGTCGGTCGTCTCGGTGAAGGTCGAGTGGGAGTCCCTCCCCGACCTCCTCTGGTCCCGCCTCGACCCGTCACTCCGGGTCGCCCTCGTCGTCATCCCGCTGCTCACCGACTCCTTCGAAGGCTCGATCCTCCGCGCCCGGTGAGCTTGAAGGTCGAGCCTCCGCGCCCGCTGAGCTTGAAGGTCGATCCTTCCGCGCCCGCCGACTGTGTGAGACGGCAGTTCAGCGGTCGGAGACGACCACTTCGACGGAGTACTGGTCGGCGCGGTAGCAGTGGTCGCCGAATTCGACCGGGGTCCCGTCCGCGTCGTACGCGCTGCGGGTCATCGTGACCAGGGGTTCGGCCTTGGTGAGGTGCAGGGTGCGGCGTTCCTCGGCGGTGGCGTTGCGGGCGCCGATGCGCTGCCGGGCGACGCTGGGGCGGATGCCGCGCGCCCGGAGCAGGGCGTAGAGCCCCTCCTTCTGGAGCGCCTCGGCAGTCAGGTCGTTCATTGCTGGTGGCAACCAGTTGCGCATGATCGCGAGCGGGACGTCACCGGCGTACCGGAGGCGGACGATCGCGACCACCGGCGTACTGGGGGGCAGTCCGAGCGCTTCGGCGGCGCGGGCGTCCTGGGCGTCGCACTGCAGCGAGAGTACGTCGGTGTGCGGTGTGCGGCCTTCGCGCTCGAGGTCGTCGTACAGGCTGGTCAGTTCGGCCTTGCGATGCACCATCTGGTTGGCGACGGTGGTGCCGATGCCGCGGCGGCGTACCAGCAGGCCTTTGTTCACCAGCTCGGAGATCGCCCGGCGGACCGTCGGCCTGGACAGGCTGAGCCGGTCCGACATCGCCTGCTCGTTCTCGAACGGGTCGCCCGGGCGCAGGGTGCCGTCGCTGATCGCGGCGATCAGCTGCTCGGCGAGCTGGTGATAGAGCGGCACCGGGCTCGCCCGATCGATCTGGATCGGGAGGGCGGCCATGGCCGGGATGTTACCTGAAGCACCTTTGTATGTCTCGACATGAAAATGTGCTTACAAACTATTGACAGTCCTCAGCGGGAGGACAAAGCTGGCGGCGGCCCGTTGGATGAATAGAGCTGACGGGGGCGTGCTGCGGGTTGTGGGCGCTGTCGGGCGAGGTTGTTCGGACTCAGGGAGGGCTCAGGATGCGGATCGGATTGGCCGGCGCGGGGCGGATCGGGGCGTTCCACGCCGCGACCCTGAAGGGGCTGGCGGCGGTGGATCAGGTGGTGGTCACCGATGTCGATGCGAGCCGGGCGGAAGTGGTCGCCAAGGAGCTCGGTCTGGAGTTCGCGCCCGACGTGGACCAGCTGCTGCGCAGCGACCTCGACGGCTTCGTGATCGCGGCGGCGACCTCGGCGCACGCCGACCTGATCGCGAAGGCGGTCGCGGCCGGGATCCCGACCTTCTGCGAGAAGCCGGTCGCGCTCGACCTGGCCGAGACCCAGCAGGTGGTCGCGCTGGTCGAAGCTTCCGGCGTACCGGTACATCTGGGTTTCCAGCGGCGGTTCGATCGCGGGTACCAGTTCGCGGCCGAGCAGGTCCGGTCCGGTGCGCTCGGGTTCGTCCACCACCTGCGGGCGAACACCAACGACGCGTTCCCGCCGCCGCAGGAGTACATCCCGACCAGCGGTGGATTTTTCCGCGATTGCCTGGTGCACGACTTCGACATCATCCGGTTCGTCACCGGGCGCGAGGTGGTCAGCGTTTTCGCGACCGGCGCGAACCGGGGCGAGGCATTCTTCGGCGAGTACGGCGACATTGATGCCGCCGCCGCCCTGCTCACTCTCGACGACGGCACCTTCGCGGCCGTCAGCGGGACCAGGTACAACGCGGCCGGCCACGACGTGCGGATGGAGGTGCTCGGTTCGCTCGGCTCGGTCGCGGTCGGCCTCGACGAGCACACCGCGCTGAAGTCCGCAGAGGCCGGCGTCACCTTTCCCGGTGGCGAACCGCACGCCACGTTCATGGACCGCTTCCGGCCGGCGTACATCGCTGAACTGGCCGCCTTCACCGAGGTCGTCGCCGGCACCCGCGAGGTCCCTTGCACCGTCCGCGACGCCCTACAAGCCTTCCGTACGGCTAACGCCTGCGAACTGTCCCGACGCGAAAACCGCGTCGTTCTCCTGGAGGAAATCGGCGCATGACCGCACTTACTGACCGGATTGCTGGAGCCCCGATCTCGTGGGGTGTCTGCGAAGTACCGGGGTGGGGTTACCAGTACGACTCGGAGACTGTGTTGGCGCAGATGCGGGAGGTGGGGATCGCGGCGACCGAGTTCGGGCCGGACGGGTTCCTGCCGGACGATCCGGCGGAGAAGGCGAAGACGCTGGCCGACTCGGGACTGCGTGCGGTCGGCGGATTCGTTCCCGTCGTACTGCATGATCCTGCGCACGACCCGGCGCCGGAGATCGCGGCCGCGTTGGAGGGATTTGTCGCGTCGGGGGCGAGCACGTTGGTGCTGGCCGCCGCGACCGGGCAGGAGGGGTACGACGACCGCCCGGTGCTGGACGACGATGGCTGGTCCGTTCTGCTCGCCAACCTCGATCGGCTGGCCGGAATCGCTGCAGCAGCAGGGATCCGGGCGACGATTCACCCGCACGTCGGCACCATGGTGGAGAACGCGGACGACGTACGCCGGGTGCTCGGCGGCTCCTCGATCGGTCTGACGCTCGACACCGGGCACCTGCTGATCGGTGGTGTCGACCCGGTCGCGCTCGCGCTGGAGCACACCGGCCGGATCCGGCACACGCATCTGAAGGATGTGGACGCCGCATGGGCCGCGAAGGTGCAGAGCGGCGAGGTCAGCTACACCGACGCCGTCCGGCAGGGGATGTACCGGCCGCTCGGGCAGGGCGACATTGACCTGGCCACGATCGTCGGCGCGCTGGAGAACGCCGGGTACGACGGGTGGTACGTGCTCGAGCAGGACACGATCCTGCCGTCACGGCCTTCGGATGAAGGTCCGGTGGTCGACGTACGGGCGAGTATCGAGCATCTGCGACGTATCGCCGAGGCGGTCTGATGGTTGACGACGTACTCACGATCGGGCGGATCGGGGTCGACCTGTATCCGTTGCAGACCGGCACGCACCTGGAGGACGTCGAGAGCTTCGGCAAGTTCCTCGGTGGCAGTGCCACGAATGTCGCTGTCGCTGCTGCTCGGCACGGGCGTAAGTCGGCGGTGATCTCGCGGACGGGGAACGATCCGTTCGGGAAGTTCATCCATCGCACGCTGCTGGAACTGGGCGTCGACGACCGGTTCGTCACCGGGGTGGACGGGTTGCCGACGCCGATCACGTTCTGCGAGATCTTCCCGCCGGACGACTTTCCCTTGTATTTCTACCGGTTCCCGAAGGCGCCGGATCTGGTGATCAATCCGTCCGAGCTGGACCTGCAGGCGATTCGCGATGCGCGGATCTACTGGTCGACGGTGACCGGATTGTCGGCCGAACCGAGCCGGTCGGCGCACTTCGCCGCTTGGGAGGCGCGCTCGCGGAAGGCGATCACGGTGCTGGACCTCGACTACCGGCCGATGTTCTGGGCGGATCCGTCCGAGGCGCACGAACAGGTCAGCCGGGCGCTGGCGCACTGCACCGTTGCCGTCGGCAACCGTGAGGAGTGCGAGGTGGCGGTCGGCGAGACGGATCCCGACAAGGCCGCGCAGGCGTTGCTGGATCGCGGACTCGACCTGGCGGTCGTGAAGCAGGGTCCGAAAGGCACGCTGGCCCGCACGCGCGACGAGCGGGTGGAGGTGCCGCCCTTCCCGGTCGAGGTGGTCAACGGTCTGGGTGCAGGCGACGGCTTCGGCGGTGCCCTCTGCCACGGCCTACTGGCCGGCTGGTCCCTAGAAAAGGTGATCCGCTTCGCCAACATCGCCGGCGCCATCGTCGCATCGCGGTTGGAGTGCTCTACCGCCATGCCGTCCGAATCCGAGGTCCTCGCCCTGATGGGTGATGGCGCGTGAACGGCGACAGGGCGAATGCCGTGATCCGTGGCCGGTTGCTGACGCAGGTGCCGGGCGGAAGCAGGGGTGTGGGTGCTCGGCAGCGGAATGCTCGCTGTACCACCGGATGGGTTGCAGCGTCGGAGGGTGATGACGCGTGAGTGGGGCTGAGACGACCAGGGTGGATCTGACTGAGTTGCGGGTTCGGTATCCGGAGCGGATTGCGGAGGCTTGGGCGCAGCGCCGTCAGCGGGAAGTGGTTGGTGAGGACGGGCGGCTGCTGATTGTGGCGGCGGATCATCCTGCTCGGGGTGCGCTCGGAGTGCGGGACGACGCGATGGCGATGGCTAGCCGGCCGGGGCTGATCGATCGGTTGGTGACCGCGTTGGAGCGACCGGGAGTCGACGGTGTGCTGGCGACTCCCGACGTACTGGAAGACTTGTTGTTGCTCGGGGCACTCGAAGGCAAGGTCGTCATCGGGTCGATGAACCGGGGCGGTCTGCAGGGCGCGTCGTTCGAGCTGGACGACCGGTTCACGGCCTACGGTACGGCCGATGACATCGCTGCGCGCAGGCTGGACGGCGGCAAGATGCTGACCCGGATCTGCCTCGACGATCCGGGCACGGTGACGACGCTGGAGAGCAGCGCGCGCGCCGTCACCGAACTGGCCGAGCGTAAGTTGCTCGCGATGGTGGAACCGTTCTGGTCGGTCCGTCGCGACGGGCGGGTGACGAACCTGCTCGACCCGGACTCGGTGATCAAGTCGATCCACATCGCCGCCGGGCTCGGCGCGACCAGCGCTTACACCTGGCTCAAACTCCCCGTCGTCGACGACCTGGCCCGCGTGATGGAAGCAACCACCTTGCCGACCCTCCTCCTCGGCGGCGACCCGACCGTCGCCCCGGAAGAGACCTACGCCTCCTGGGGCAAGGCGCTCAGCCTCCCATCGGTACGCGGTCTGGTAGTCGGCCGAGCCCTCCTCTTCCCACCCGATGGCGACGTAGCCGCCGCCGTAGACCAGGCCAGCGCCCTGGTCCACGGAGGCGCCGCGTGATGTTTGTCGGCAAAGACATCCTGTTCCTTTCCTGTCTGTTGACTGAAGGAGAGAGTTCGTGACTGCTTGGTATCGGCCTGCTGGGTCTACTGCGCGGGACGGGTTCGAGTTGTCGGTCAGTCCGGGGGAGCCCGACTGGCATCACACCGGGTTGTCTGTTGCGACGCTCCGGCCTGGGCAATCTGTTGAGTTCTCGACTGGGGACTGCGAATACCTGGTATTGCCGTTGAGCGGATCGGCGGAGGTGATTGTCGACGGTGAGACCGTGCCGCTCGGTGGGCGTGCCGACGTGTTCGCCGGCCCGACCGACCTCGCCTACGTTCCCCGCGGCTCGGAGGTCGCGGTCGTGAGCGCGGGTGGCGCACGGATCGCGTTCCCGCATGCGAAGGCTGCGTCGGACTACCCGTTCCGGCGGATCGGCGTCGAGCAGGGCGAGACCGAACTCCGCGGCGCCGGTGTCGCCTCCCGGCAGGTGCGGAACTTCGGCACTCCCGCGGTGCTCGAGGCGGACTCGATCATCGCGTGCGAAGTACTCACACCGGCCGGCAACTGGTCGTCGTACCCGCCGCACAAGCACGACGAGCACAAGCCTGGCAAGGAAAGTGAGCTCGAGGAGATCTACTACTTCGAGCTGCAGCTGTCCGAGGATGCCCCAGAAGGTGTCAAAGGCAACGACCCGATCGGTTACCAGCGGGTCTACGGCACCGACGACCGCCCGATCGACGTCCTCGCGGAAGTTCGCAGCGGGGATCTGGTGCTGGTACCTCATGGTTGGCATGGTCCTGCGATGGCGCCTCCTGGTTATGACATGTACTACCTGAACGTGATGGCCGGCCCCGGTACCGAGCGCGAATGGCTGATCAGCGACGACCCCCAGCACGGCTGGGTCCGCGAACTCTGGGAGACCCAGCAGATCGACCCCCGCCTCCCCTTCGGAGCAGAAAGATGAAGGCGCTGAGGCCCCCGGCTCCGACCGTGATGGGCTGGCGTGGAGTGGTGGGGTTGGTCGGGGGAGATGGGGTTGTGGTGGAGACGATGACTATGGGGTTCGGAGAGGTGCGATGACTGTTCGGCTGACTGTGGCGCAGGCGTTGGTGCGGTTCCTGAGCGTTCAGTACTCGGAGCGCGACGGCGAGCGGCAGAAGCTGTTCGCCGGCTGCTTCGGCATCTTCGGCCATGGCAACGTGGCCGGCCTCGGCCAGGCGTTGCTGCAGGCCGAGCTCGAGGACCCAGAGGCTCTGCCGTACATCCTGGCCCGCAACGAGCAGGCCATGGTGCACAGCGCCTCCGCCTTCGCCCGTACCCGCGACCGCCTGCAGACCTACGCCTGCACTGCAAGCATCGGTCCCGGCTCGACGAACATGGTCACTGGCGCCGCGCTGGCCACCGTCAACAGACTCCCGGTTCTTCTCCTTCCATCCGATGTCTTCGCAACCCGGGTGGCGACGCCCGCGCTGCAGGAGCTGGAGAGCTACAACGCCGGCGACGTCTCCGTCAACGACGCCTTCCGGCCGGTCTCGAAGTACTTCGACCGGATCTGGCGCCCGGAGCAGTTGCCCTCGGCGCTGCTGAACGCGATGCGGGTGCTGACCGATCCGGTCGAGACCGGCGCGGTGACGCTGGCCCTGCCGCAGGACGTCCAGGCCGAGGCACACGACTGGCCCGAGGAGCTCTTCACCGAGCGCACCTGGTACATCGCGAGGCCGTTGCCCGAGGCATCCATTGTCGACAAAGCGGTAGAGCTGCTACGGGCCTCGGAGCGACCGCTGATCGTGGCCGGCGGCGGCGTGGCGTACTCCCGGGCGCAGGACGCCCTTCGCGAGTTCGCCGAGGCGACCGGGATCCCGGTCGCCGAAAGTCAAGCAGGCAAGGGATCGCTGCGCTACGACCACCCGCGGTCGGTCGGCGCGGTCGGGTCCACGGGCACGACGGCGGCCAACGCCCTGGCGCGCGACGCCGACCTGGTGATCGGCATCGGCACGAGGTACGGCGACTTCACGACGGCCTCCCGGACCGCCTTCCAGAACCCGGACGTGCGGTTCGTGAACATCAACGTGGCGCGCTTCGACGGTGGCAAACATGCCGGCCTCCCTCTCGTCGCGGATGCCCGGGAAGCCCTTGTTTCCCTGCGATCCGCGATCGGTGATTGGTCTGTGCAAGAAAAGTACAAGGATCTGACCGCCGAACTCGCACGAGTTTGGGACCAGACCGTCGCTCAGGCGTACGACCCGCCTGCGGAGGTTGTGGACAACCTCGCCGAAGGACTGTTGACCCAGGGCCAGGTGCTCGGTGCCGTCAACGAATTGTCGGAGCCGCGTGATGTGGTGGTGTGTGCAGCCGGTTCGATGCCGGGCGACCTGCACAAACTGTGGCGGACACGCGATCCGAAGGGATACCACGTCGAATATGGCTACTCCTGCATGGGTTACGAGATCGCCGGCGGGCTGGGCGTCCGGCTCGGTGCACCGGACCGGGACGTCTTCGTCCTGGTCGGCGACGGGTCGTACCTGATGATGTCGTCCGAGCTGGTCACCGCGGTCCAGGAGAACGTCAAGATCATCGTCGTCCTGGTGCAGAACCACGGCTTCGCCTCGATCGGCGCACTCTCGGAATCCCTGGGCTCACAGCGTTTCGGTACGGCGTACCGGCGGCGCAGCGGCGACGGGCGGCTGGACGGGGACTACCTGCCGGTGGATCTCGCGATGAACGTGCGCAGCCTCGGCGTCGAGGTGATCGAGGTGAACAGCCGCGCCGAGCTGGAGAAGGCGATCGGTACGGCGAAGGCCGCGACCGGTCCGATCGCGATCCACGTCAAGACGGATCCGCTCATCGGCGCGCCGGACAGCGACTCCTGGTGGGACGTCCCGGTCAGCCAGGTCTCCGACCTGGAGTCCACGCAGACCGCGGCCACGGCGTACGAGCAGGCTAAGCAGGCCCAGCGGCCATACCTCGCACCAGTCGAGGGGAAGAGCTGATGGGGCAGATCAAGGTCGGTAGTGCGCCGGACTCCTGGGGAGTCTGGTTTGCCGATGACGAGAAGCAGACGCCGTGGGAGCGGTTCCTCGACGAGGTCGCCGGCGCTGGGTACACGCGGATCGAGCTTGGTCCCTACGGCTACCTTCCGACCGATCCGGCGAGGCTGAAGGACGAGCTGGACAAGCGCGGGCTCGAGGTGACTGCGGGCACGATCTTCGAGCACCTGCACCGGCCGGACTCGTGGGATTCGACCTGGCGTGACGTCTCGGCTGCCGCCGGGCTGGCAGCGGCGGTGGGAGCGAAGCACCTGGTCGTCATCCCGTCGATGTGGCGGGACAACGGCGAGATCGTCGAGCCGCGGCTGGATCACGAGGGCCAGGCACGGCACGCCCAGCAGCTGACCGAGCTCGGCCGGCGCATCGCCTCGGAGTACGGATTGAAGACGCAGTTCCATCCGCATGCGGACGGGCATGTCGACAACCAGGAGACCATCGAGCGGTTGCTGGCCGAGAGCGACGGTGAGCACGTCAACCTCTGCCTCGACACGGGACACGTCAGCTACTGCGGTGGCGACAACCTGAAACTGATCAAGGAGTATCCGGACCGGATCGGCTACGTGCACCTGAAGCAGGTCGACCCCAAGGTGCTGGCCGAGGTGGAGGCCGAGGGAGTGAGCCTGGACGACGCCGTCGCGCGGGGAGTGTTCTGCGAGCCGCCACTCGGCGTACCGGAGTTCCCTCCGCTGCTCGACGCGCTCGCGGCGCTGGATGTCGACCTGTTCGCGATCGTGGAGCAGGACATGTACCCCTGCGCGCCGGAAGTGCCGCTGCCGATCGCGGAGCGGACGCTGGCATACCTGAAGACCCACGGGGGTGGTGTTTCCGTTTGACGGCCGGGCAGGGTATGCCTTCCTGGTCACACCCGAACGCCGCGGCGTTACCGCGGGAACGTCTGAAAGGCTGGTTGTAGTGATGGTTCGGTGGCAGAAGAAGGCGGTGGCCACGGGGGCGGCGCTCGTGCTGATCGCGGCACTGGGTGCTTGTAGTTCCTCCGGCGGCAAGAAGGACGAAGAGAAGGCAGGCGGTTCGGGCGGCAACGTGGCGAACACGCCGCGGATGAAGGTTGCCCTGATCACCCACTCCAAGCCGGGTGACACCTTCTGGGACATCGTCCGCCGCGGGGCCGAGGCCGCCGCGCAGAAGGACAACATCGAACTGCAGTACTCCTCCGATCCCGACGGCGCCGGCCAGGCCAACCTGGTCCAGACGGCGATCGACGCGAAGGTCGACGGCATCGCGGTCACCCTGAACAAGCCCGACGCGGTGATCCCGAACGTCAAGAAGGCGGTCGCGGCCGGGATCCCGGTGACCGTGCTGAACGGCGGTCTGGACACCTGGAAGACCTCCGGCGCGATCGGGTACTTCGGCCAGGACGAGCGGATCGCCGGCCAGGCGACCGGTGAGAAGCTCAAGGCGCTCGGTGCCAAGAAGGTCATCTGCGTCATCCACGAGCAGGGCAACGTGAGCCTGGAGGCCCGCTGCCAGGGCATCAAGGACAAGTTCGGCGCGGTCGAGAACCTGAACGTCGACGGCGCCGACCAGCCCGGGACGCAGGCGACGATCACCTCGAAGCTGCAGCAGGACAAGGGCGCCGACTACGTGGTCGCGCTGAACGCCGGTGTCGCCCTGACCGCGGTCCAGGCGGCCAAGGACGCCGGGTCGTCGGCCAAGATCGGCAGCTTCGACATGAGCAAGGAGATGGCCAAGGCGGTCCAGGACGGCACCGTCGACTTCGCCGTCGACCAGCAGCCGTACCTGCAGGGCTACCTGGCCGTGGACGCGATCTGGCTGAACAAGACCAATGGCGACACGATCGGCGGCGGCGAGGCAACCCTCACCGGTCCGGCGTTCATCGACAAGTCGAACATCGAGGCTGTCGCGAAGTACGCCACGGCCGGAACCCGCTGAGGTCACGGCCATGGCATCGACCATCACGACACCCGCAGGTGTCGACGACCGGGTCACCTCCCGGTCCGTAGGGGCCCGGCTGCTGAGCCGGCCGGAGATCGGGTCGCTGGTCGGGGCGGTGGTGATCCTGATCTTCTTCGCGATCGCGGCCGAACCCTTCCGGGACATCAATCACGCCGGCACGATCCTGTACGGCGCCGCCCTGATCGGTGTCATGGCCGTTCCGGTCTCGCTGCTGATGATCGGCGGTGAGTTCGACCTGTCGGCCGGTGTCGCGGTGACGACCTCCGGCCTGACCGCCGGCATCTTCGCCTACCAGTTCAGCGTGAACGTCTGGGTCGCGATCGTCGTCTCGCTGGCGGTGGCGTTGCTGATCGGCGCCTTCAACGGGTGGCTGCTGATGCGGACCGGCCTGCCGAGCTTCCTGGTGACGCTCGGCACCTTCTTCATCCTGCAGGGCCTGAACATCGCGGTCACCCGGCTGACGTCCGGCGCGGTCGCCTCGAACTCGATCAGCGACATGGACGGGTTCTCCTCCGCGCATGCGCTGTTCGCGTCGCAGTTCAAACTCGGCGGCATCACGATCAAGATCATCATCATCTGGTGGATCGCCTTCGTCGCGATCGCCGCCTGGTTCCTGTTGCGGACCAAGGTCGGCAACTGGATCTTCGCCGTCGGTGGCGACGCGGCGGCGGCCCGGGCGGTCGGCGTACCGGTGAAGAAGGTCAAGATCGGCCTGTTCATGGCGGTCGGCTTCTTCGCGTGGTTCACCGGCATGCACCTGCTGTTCGCGCAGAACGGCGTCGTGCAGTCCGGTGAGGGCGTCGGCAAGGAGTTCCTCTACATCATCGCCGCGGTGGTCGGCGGCTGCCTGCTGACCGGTGGCTACGGCTCGGTCGTCGGTGGCGCGATCGGTGCGCTCATCTTCGGCATGGTGCAGCTCGGCGTCGTGTACGCCGGGTGGAACCCGGACTGGTTCAAGGCGTTCCTCGGCGTGATGTTGCTGCTGGCCACGATCGTGAACCTCGTCGTCAAGAAGAAGGCGGATGCGCGATGACCACCACGACCACCTTCGACAACGAAGCGGCCAGCAGCCCGACCATGCCGGTCGTCCAGCTCGACGACGTCGGCAAGAGCTACGGCAACGTCCAGGCACTCCGCGGCGTCTCCCTGTCGGTGCGGCAGGGCGAGATCACCTGTGTGCTCGGCGACAACGGCGCGGGCAAGTCGACGCTGATCAAGGTCATCGCCGGCCTGCACGAACACAGCGACGGCGTGCTGACGGTGAACGGCGAGGAACGCCGGTTCAAGTCACCGCGCGAGTCGCTGGACAGCGGGATCGCCACCGTCTACCAGGACCTGGCACTCGCCCCGCTGATGTCGGTCTGGCGGAACTTCTTCCTCGGCAACGAGATCACCAAGGCGTTCGGCCAGCTGGACATCCGCAAGATGCAGCAGATCGCGCACGAGGAGCTGACCAAGATGGGGATCTCGATCCCTAATCTCGAGCAGCCGGTCGGCATGCTGTCCGGCGGTCAGCGTCAATGTGTCGCGATCGCCCGGGCGATCTACTTCGGCGCCAAGGTACTGATCCTGGACGAGCCGACCGCCGCGCTCGGCGTGAAGCAGTCCGGGGTCGTCCTGAAGTACATCGTGAAGGCACGCGACGCGGGACTCGGCGTCGTCTTCATCACCCACAACCCGCACCACGCCTACCTCGTCGGCAACCACTTCGTCATCCTGAAATTGGGCCGGGTCGCGCTCGACACCCATCGCGCCGACATCACCGTCGAGCAACTGACGAACGAGATGGCCGGCGGGTCGGAACTGGAGGCGCTGAGCCACGAGCTCCGCGACATCGACGCCGGCGCGGTGGCGCGCCCGGCGGACCGGCCGGGCCGGATCCAGTCCCCGCTGGAGAGCACATGACCGCCGACCTCAGGATCGGCATCATCGGCGTCGGGGCGATGGGCGCCGACCACGCCGAGCGGGTCGTCCGCCGGACCTCCGGCGCGCGGCTGGTCGCGGTGTCCGATCCCGACGTGGCCAGGGCGACCGCATTGGCCACGGAGCTGGACGGTGTCCGGGTGATCGACGATCCGCTGGAGCTGGTCGCCGACGCCGAGGTCGACGCGGTGATCATCGCGTCACCCGGCTTCGCGCACGCTGAGCAGTTGATGGCTTGCCTCGAGCACGGCAAGCCGGTGCTCTGCGAGAAGCCGCTGACGATGGACACCGAATCGGCGCTGCGGGTCGTTGAGGCCGAGCACAAGACCGGTCGGCAGCTGATCCAGGTCGGTTTCATGCGGCGCTTCGACCCGGAGTACGCAGCCTTGAAGCAGTTGCTCGATTCCGGTGATCTCGGCCGGACGCTGCTGCTGCACAACGTGCACCGGAACAAGACCGTCGCAGAAACCTTCCGCAGCGAGATGATCGTGCGCGATTCCCTGGTGCACGAGGTCGATGTGGCGCGCTGGCTGTTCGGCGACGAGATCGCCCGGATCACCGTGCACGCCCCGAAGCCGACCGGCCTGGTCGCCGAGGGAGTGCTCGACCCGCAGTTCGCGGTGTTCGAGATGGCGAGTGGGGCGATCGCCGACGTGGAGGTGTTCGTGAACTTCCAGGTCGGGTACGAGGTGCGCTGCGAGGCGGTGGCGGAGAAGGGCAGCGCGACGATCGGCCTGGGGGTCGACGTACTGACCAAACGCGCCCGGACACTGGGGAGGGACGGTGCCGGACGACTTCCGGGTCCGCTTCGCAACGGCGTACGACATCGAGGTCCAGCGCTGGGTGAACGCCGCGGCGCGGGGCGGGATCGACGGGCCGACGGCCTGGGACGGATACGCGGCGGCCGCGGTCTGTACGGCGGGAATCCAGTCGCTGCAGGAAGGGCGGCCGGTGGCGGTCGAGCTGGCGAACCGCAGTGAGGTGCTGGCGTGAAGAACAACGACTTTGAGCAAGGGATGCAGCTGTGAGCATTGAGCGAATCACCCACCTGGTCGGCGGAACTCCCTGGACGGGGGTCGCCGAGCGCACCAGCAAGGTCTACAACCCGGCCACCGGTGAGGTGACCGGCGAGCTCGACCTGGCCTCGGCGGCGACCGTCGACGAGGTGGTCAAGGTCGCCAACGACGCCTCGAAGGGCTGGGGCCGGACGTCGCTCACCAAGCGCGCGCAGGTGCTCTTCGCCTTCCGTGAGCTGCTGAACGAGCGCAAGGAGGACATCGCCGCCCTGATCACCGCCGAGCACGGCAAGGTGCTGTCCGACGCGCTCGGTGAGGTGACCCGCGGGCTGGAGGTGGTCGAGTTCGCCTGCGGCATCCCGCACCTGATGAAGGGCGGCTTCAGCGAGAACGTGTCGACCAACGTCGACGTGTACTCGATCCGCCAGCCGCTCGGCACGGTCGCGGTGATCTCGCCGTTCAACTTCCCCGCGATGGTGCCGCTCTGGTTCGTCCCGATCGCGATCGCCTGCGGCAACAGCGTGGTGATCAAGCCGTCCGAGAAGGACCCGTCCGCGGTCAACGCGGTCGCGGCACTGTGGAAGGAAGCGGGCCTGCCCGACGGCGTGATGAACGTCGTGCACGGCGACAAGGAGGCCGTCGACCGGCTGCTCGAGCACCCGGACATCAAGTCCGTCTCGTTCGTCGGCTCGACCCCGATCGCTAAGTACGTCTACGAGAAGGGCACCGCGAACGGCAAGCGGGTGCAGGCGCTCGGCGGCGCGAAGAACCACATGGTCGTGCTGCCGGACGCGGATCTCGACCTCGCGGCCGACGCCGCGGTGAACGCCGGCTTCGGCTCGGCCGGGGAGCGCTGCATGGCGATCTCCGCGCTGATCGCCGTCGAGCCGGTCGCCGACGACCTGATCGGCAAGATCCGCGAGCGGATGGCGACCCTGAAGACCGGCGACGGGACCCGCGGCTGCGACATGGGCCCGCTGGTGACCGGCGAGCACCGCGACAAGGTCGTCGGGTACGTCGAGGCCGGGGTGAGCGCCGGCGCGGAGCTCGCGGTCGACGGCCGCGAGGGTCCGTTCGACGGAGCCGACGACGGCTTCTGGCTCGGCCCGACGCTGTTCGACAAGGTCACGCCGGACATGTCGATCTACACCGACGAGATCTTCGGCCCCGTGCTCTCGGTCGTCCGCGTCCCGTCGTACGACGAGGCACTGAACCTGGTGAACTCGAACCCGTACGGCAACGGCACGGCGATCTTCACCAACGACGGCGGGGCCGCCCGCCGGTACCAGACCGAGGTCGAGGTCGGCATGGTCGGCGTCAACGTGCCGATCCCGGTGCCGATGGCGTACTACTCCTTCGGCGGCTGGAAGAACTCGCTGTTCGGTGACACCCACGCTCACGGTACCGAAGGCGTGCACTTCTTCACCCGCGGCAAGGTGATCACGTCCCGCTGGCTCGACCCGTCCCACGGCGGCCTCAACCTGGGCTTCCCGACCCACGACTGACCGCGGCTGGGGTCGGCCGCCGACCCCAGCCCGGCTTTACCTCCGCAGTACGGCCGCGAGGGCTTCCGCCGTGGGCTGATCCGTGTAGCCGTGCAGCAGCTCGACCCGGTGCACCAGGCGCGGGCTCTGCAGTTCTACGGCGACGATCGAGTCGACGATGCGCGGGATCGAGGCAGGCAGTACGGCGAGGCCGTGGCCGGCGGCAACCAGGGATAGCAAGCTCAGGACGTCTGCTCCCGAGTAGCCGATCGAGGCACGAAGACCGTCGGACTCAGCCGCAAGACGTAGATCGCTCAAGGTCGCGGCGGTGTCCGGTGCGTCGATCCATCGCGCGTCCACGAGCTCGTCGAGTCCGATCCGTTTCCGGCCGGCCAACGGGTGCTCTCGGGGCAGGGCGACGACCAGCGGTTCGTGGCTGACCGCTGTGGTCGCCAGCGCCCCGAGGCCGAACAGCCGCAGCGGGTCACTCGGTGCGGCGATCCCGTCGATCATTCCGAGATCGAACTCGCCGGCCGCGACCCCCTTCGCGACAGCCTCGCGCCCAGTCACTTCCAACGTCACCTCGAGCCCCGGGTGCGATCGTCGCAACTGGCCCAGCGCATCGGCCAGATGTGCTGAGGCTGCCAGCGGAGATGCGCTGAGGATGAGCGATCCGGGTGGGTCACCGATCGCCCGCTGGACGTCGGCTCGCGCGGCGTCCAGCCGCAGCAGGATCGGACCGGCATGCTCGAGCAATCGCTCGCCCGGCCCGGTGGGAACCACCGGGCGCCGGTGGAGCAACGCCGTACCGAGGTCGTTCTCCAACGTGGCGATGTGCTGGGAGACCGCGGATTGGGTGTAGCCGAGCCGGGTCGCCGCGGCCGAGAACGAGCCGCAGTCGGCGACGGTCACGAAGGTGCGCAGCAGATGCGGATCCACGGCGATCAGTATTGCTTATGCCAGCTGCAGAGATCATCGTTGGCGCTGATCGGGGTCGCGGCGGCACGATGAAGGCATGAACCACGCATACTCCGGACGGATCGCCCTCGTCGCCGATCGATCGCCGCACGTCCGCTCGCACCAGCGAGTGCCGATCCTGCTGGACAGCCTGCGGGAACGTGACCAGCTCGACCTGGACGTGTATTGGATCCCCACCACCGAGGCCGGCGCGCTCGGCGGATTCGACGGGATCTGGCTGCTTCCCGGCAGCCCGTACCAGAGCGAGAGCGGCGCGATCGCCGCGGTCGGGGCGGCGAGGGAGAGCGGTACTCCGTTCCTCGGTACCTGTGGTGGGTTCCAGCACGCGATGCTCGAGTTCGCCCGCAACGTCTGCGGGGCTGCCGGAGTACAGCATGGCGAGAGCAACCCGGAGGCCGAGGATCAGCTCATCGTCGCGCTCGAGTGCTCACTCGACGGGCACGAAGGTCAGGTCCAGGTCAGCCCGGGGACGCTCGCAGCCGAGCTGCTCGGCGTTGAACGGTCCGTCGAGCGCTACCACTGTTCCTACGGTCTGGACTCCAGCCGGCTGGACCTGTTGCGCGAGCACGGCCTGGTCTTCAGCGGCTTCGACGACTCCGGTGATGTCCGGATCGCCGAGCTCCCGTCCCATCCGTTCTTCCTGGCCACGCTCTTCCAGCCCGAGCTGGCCGGGGACGGATCCAGACCGCATCCGGTGATTCGTGGATTCGCCCGCGCAGCAGCCGCGCACGCCGTCGCCGGGGTGTAGCGTCGAAGCAACCCCCGGGGCATCAAGGAGTACCGCGGCGAACACGGTTCGTTGAGCCGATTCAGCCCAATACCAGCCCTGGAGTGCGTGATGGCCAAGAACAAGGGTGGACGCGAAGTCCGCAAGCCGAAACAACCCAAACAGGCGAAGGCCAACCCGAGCGACAGCTCGATCGTGCCGCCGACGAAGCAGAGTCGTAAGTAGCAGAAGGGCTAGCTCGGTAGTAGTCGGCCGGGCAGGCGGGAGCCCGGTCGCCTGCAGCAGCAGAACGACCGGGTCCGCCCGTGCGGCCGTAGTACGGGTTAGATCGTGGTGACCGGGCGGGGCTGGAGGCCGGCGTCGCGGTAGCAGGCGTCGATGAGTTCCATCGTGGCAACCGCGTCATCGGCGTCGATCGGGAGTGGCGTGCCGTTGCGGAGGCGGGCGGTGAAGGCTTCGAGCTGGTAGGTGTACGACGACCTTCGGCCGAGCTGTTCGACCCAGGTGTCCTCCTTCGTCTTGACCATCACCCGGTCGTCCAGGTGCGGCAGGACGAAGCTCGGTGCGAACGCCTCCCCGCGGGCGCCGACGATCCGCAGACTGAAGTCGAGCTCTTCGGCCGCCATGCTGGTCCGCACCGCACCGGTAGCGCCGTTCGGGTAGACCAGATCGGCATTGAGCCATTCGTCGACACCGGGCAGCCGTTTGCGCTCACCGGCGCGCGCGTTCGCCAACGTCGGCGCACCACCAGCCCACGGCGCGAGCATCCGGGCAGCGTGCAGGGCGTAGCAACCGACATCCATCACGGCACCACCCGCGAGCGCCAGCGACCAGCGCGGATCGTCCTCGTCCGGTGGCGGCATCACCATGGTTGCCTCGACATGCTGCAGGTCGCCGAGCTCGCCCTTGGCAAGCAATTCGTGCAGTCGCCGCGTCACCGGGTGGAAGTGGTAGTGGAACCCTTCCATCACCACCACACCGGCATCGCGGGCCGCATCGCGAACCTCGGCGGCCTCGGCAGCGTTGCTCGCGGACGGCTTCTCGGTCAGCACATGCTTGCCTGCGGCAATGGCTCGCAGGTTCCACGGCCCGTGCAGCCCGTTCGCCAGCGGGTTGTAGATCGCCTCGACCTCGGGATCGTCGATCACGTCCTGGTACGACGTATGCACCCGTTCGACCCCGTGTTCCGCGGCGAAGGCAGCCGCCCGCTCGGGTTCCCGGGCAGCGACCGCGACCAGCCGGGCGCCGGTCAACCGGGCCGGTTCGGCGATCGCGCGGCCCGAGATCCGGGCGGCGCCGAGAATTCCGATGCGCAGCGGTTCCATACCTTCTCCTTCAGCTGTCGTACGGCGGCGTACGGCGTACTCGTCGAGGGCGGTCCGCAGACGATCCGGCGAGTCCTCCACGAGAGCCTGCCGGACCAGATCGGCCCACACAGTGTCCAGGTTCGCCGCGGGGAAGGCGCTGTTCTTATCCTGCGAAAAGCCGTCATTCTGCCGGAGATTCCCTACCTGCGGATAGAGGGTGACCGCCATCCGGACCCGGTCGACGCTCTGCACCGCCCCGGCTGACGGTCTTCCTTGCCGAAGGCCCCTTTCAGAAGGTCGAGCCCTTGACGACGCTGTCAACCGTGTGTTCGCTTGCTTGTGACTAGAGCGTTCGCTCGTCACAACGGGGACCAAGGAGATCGACCAGATGCAGACCGACCATGGACTCCACGTCGTTCGGATCGCGTTGATCGGGGCGGGCCGGATCGGGACCATGCACGCGGGCAACATCGCCCGGCGGGTGCCCGGGGCCGAACTCAAGACGGTGGCCGATCCGCGGCTGGACGCGGCGCAGCAGGTCGCCGAGAAGTACTACGCCACCGCCACCGCGAACGTCGATGACGCCTTCAAGGACCCCGACATCGACGCCGTCGTGGTCACCTCGATCGCGGCCGCGCACGCGGAGCTGATCGAGAAGGCGGCCGACGCGGGCAAGGCGGTCTTCTGCGAGAAGCCCGCGAGCCTCACGCTGCCGGAGATCGATCGCGCGATCGAGGTGACCCGGCGGGCCGGCGTACCGTTCCAGGTCGGTTTCAACCGCCGGTTCGCCAAGGACTTCGCCGCGGCGCGCCAGGCGGTCGCCGAGGGCGCGATCGGTACGCCGCAGTTGATGCGCTCCGTCACCCGGGACCCGGGCCTGCCGGGTGGCATGGTCCATGCGCGCAATATCAAGCCCTGGACGATCTTCCGCGAGACCTTGATCCACGACTTCGACACGCTGCTCTGGCTGAACGCGGGAGCCGAGCCGATCGAGGTCTACACCCGGGCGGACACGCTGGTTGCCCCGCAGTACAAGGACGATGGGCTGATCGACACCGCGGTGGTGATGATCGCCTTCGACAACGGCGCGATCGCGACCGCCGAGGCGAACTTCTCCTCGCTCTACGGGTACGACGTACGCGGCGAGGTGTTCGGCTCGAAAGGGATGGTGACGGCCGGGCGGCACGCGAGTTCGCCGATGCTGCACTACAACGAGCACGGGATCCAGCAGCAGACCCTGCGCAGCGACGAGGAGATGTTCGCTGACGCCTACGTGCAGGAGGTATCCGACTTCACCGAGGCTGTCCGGAACAACGGCACACCGCCGGTGACCGGTGAGGATGCCCGGCGCGCGCTACGGGTCGCGCTGGCCGCGATGAAGTCCCACGAGGAGCACCGCCCGGTCGCGCCGAGCGAGATCGGCTGAGGCCGTCTGAGCGTGTTCAGAAACGAAGAGATCTGATCAAATCCATCCCTCGACTCGACGATGCGCCTCTGACGCCCCAAGATGTGCCCATGAGCACCGTCCAGGTCAGCGTCGATCGCAGCAGCCGTACCCCGCTCCACGTCCAGCTTGCCCAGCAGCTGGAAGCAGCGATCCAGGGCGGTGAGCTGCCGGTCGGCTCCCGGCTCAGCAACGAGGTGGACCTCGCCGAGGCCTATGGGTTGAGCCGTCCCACCGTGCGCCAGGCCATCGCCCGCCTGGTCGACCAGGGCCTACTCGTCCGCAAGCGTGGCGTAGGCACCCAGGTAGTAGGCAATTCAGGTCAGGTACGCCGCTCGCTGGAGCTCACCAGCCTGTACGACGACCTCTCGGCCGCACACCGCAAGCCCGAGACCGAAGTGCTGCGCTTCGGTATCGCCCCAGCGAGCGCGGAGGTCGCCACTGCGCTGCAGTGCGAAATGGGAGATCGCGTACTACGCCTTGAGCGTCTCCGGCGAGCCGATGGCGAGCCCCTAGCCCTGATGCGCAACTGGCTGCCGCCGGAGATGCTGGACACCGACCCGGCGACGCTGGCTGAGCGTGGCCTCTACGAGCTCCTCAGGGCCGAAGGTGTACGCCTGAAGGTGGCGCACCAAACCATCTCGGCACTACCCGCTACACCGGACCAAGCCCGGCTCCTCTCCGAGGAACCGGGCTGTCCGCTGCTGGCGACTACGCGGATCACGTACGACGACCACGGGCGGGCCGTCGAGTACGGCTCCCACCTGTTCCGTGCGTCCCGCTACGCCTTCGAACACACCCTCGTCCACCGCTGACCGACCCCTCAGACGGCTCGCGATGGACGAGGGCGAGACCTACTTGGTGCCGCCGGGGAAGACCCAGAGCTTGCTGTCGGCCATCTTCGTCAACTGCTCGACCGTGTACGCCGGAGTTGCCCGCGTGTGCTTGACCTGGGGCTTCTCACCCAACCCGTTGAAGCTCGTCAGGTTGATGTTGCGTCCGTCGGGGAGGTACAGCTGCACGAAGTTCCCGACGATCCCGTACTTCTGCTGACGTGAGTCGCTGTAGGACGGGACATTCTTCTGCCAGGTGAGCACCGAACCGTCAGACCGGACCTTGCAGTGGGATAGACCCTCCTCCGGGCACTTCTTGACCGGATCGCCGGTTGTCAGCATCACGCTCACCGCCGAAGCGCCCTTGCCGTCGTTGGTGACATAGGAAGCCCCGTTGAAACCGTTCTTGCCGCCGCCCCACGTGTAGGGCTTGCTCAGCTGCGGATTGCCGGGGAGGACCTTCTTCAGGGTCGCCAGCGTTGCGGCCACAGGCGCCACCGGTGGCTTCGGTTCGGCAGCGGGAGGTTCGGTGAAGGTGCTCTTGGGCGGGTAGCCCCAGCTCTTGCTGGCGGCGAGTTTCGCCAGTTCCGGCAGCGAGAACAACGGTTGCTTCCGCGTGGCGTGGCTTCCCTCACCTGCGGCGCTCATGCTCGTCAGGTTGACCTGAGTTCCGTCGGGGTGAGTCAGCGTGACCGCATTTGACGACGCCTCCTTGATCTTGCCGTTGCTGACGATCTCGTCCCGGAACACTGCGACCAAGGCGCTTCCGTCTGCCTGCATCGTGCAGGTGTGCGGGAGGCTGTTGGAGCAGTCCCTCGGGTCGTAGCTATACCCCGTGGTGACCATCAGCCACGACGCACCCTGGCCGTCGTTGACGACGACCGAGGCGGAGTTCTGGCCGCCCGGTCCTCCGTCCATCGACGTCGGCTTGGAGACTTGGAGACCGGCGGGGAGAAGCTTCCGCAGGGTGGCCAGAGTGTCCTTTCCAGTCACCACCGGGGTCAACTTGGCCGGCGTGGTGACGGCTCTGGTCGGCGTACCGGCGACCGGTGCTTGCTTCTGGTCCGGGCTGCCGAAGACCTGGGTGCCGCCGACCACGATGCCGGCGGTGGCGAGGATTGCGCCGGCCGCGCTGAGGCTGAGCAACGCGGTGCGCCGACGGCGGAGTACGGCGCCGCGTTGCATGCCGCGTTCGACCAGGTCGGTGGAGGCGGGTTCGAGGTTTTCGGTTGCCCGGCGCATCAGGTCGGGCAGGGAATCGTTCAAGTTGTTCATCGGAGCTCCTGGTACGTCAGGTCAGAGGGCGATCAGGTGGACGGCGTCGTCGCCGAGGACGTCCCGGAGGCGGTCCAGCGCCCGGGAGGTCCTGGTCCTGATCGCGCCGGCGTTCTTGCCGAGATCGAGCGCGACCTGTTCGACACTGCGATCTTCGAAGAACCGCAGCACCAGTACGGCGCGATCGAGGGGAGCCAGTTCGGCCAGTGCTTCCTGCAGCGACAACCGCAGAGCGTGGTCGCCCGGTCGTTCGGCCCGGTCCGGCAGGTCGGCGGTCGGCTGTTCGGTCCAGCTCCGCCGGCGCCGCTGGGAGATGAAGGTCCGGGCGAGCACCGTCTGGGCGTAGGCGGGCGGATTGTCGATCCGTTGCACGCCACGCCAGGCCCGGAACATCTTGGCCAGAGTCTCCTGCACCAGGTCCTCCGCATGGTGCCGGTCACCGGCCAGTAGCCAGGCCGTCCGGTACAAATGCGGCGTACGCGCTCGAGCGAACTCCTCGAAGTCCTCCGCGTTCGGTCTCATCGCAACCTCTCCGTCGTGGTCTCACTCTCTACGACGCCCTGGGCCAACGCGCGCGTTACACCTCTGGGTTGATGCAGGAACTCGCTCGATTCCGAGTGCGCTCCGTGAGTGATCAGACACTTTCTGTGAACCTCTGGCGTGTGAGGGTTATCCACAGGCGCCGGTTGCGGGGTTGGCGCCGGTGGGCTCTGGCTTGAAAGAATGGTTGCGCAGCGTGATCAAGCGATCGCTGGACGAGACGCCACGGGGGACGGATGACAGCCGACAGACTTGCCGCGCGCCGGTCCGGCTGGACCGGCGCGGTCGAGCTGATCGACGCCCAGGTGCGCGACGTGGTCCGGCGCGAGGGCATCGACCCGCTCCGCAACCCGGCCGCGGTGAGCACCATCGTCGCGACCGTCCTCAAGGAGTACGACGAGCGCAGCCTGACCGGGATCGTGCCGCCGATCGGCGACCTGGAGGCGGTCAGCCGCGAGGTGCACGACCGGGTAGCGGGTTTCGGGCCACTCCAGCGATATCTGGACGATCCGGCGGTCGAGGAGATCTGGATCAACGAGCCGTCCCGGGTCTTCATCGCCCGGGAGGGGCGGCACGAGCTGACCACCACGGTGCTCACCGAGGAAGAAGTCGCCGACCTGGTCGAGCGGATGCTGAAGACGACCGGCCGACGGATCGACGTCTCCCAGCCGTTCACCGACGCGCGGTTGCCGGACGGTAGCCGGGTGCACATCGTGCTGGGCGGCATCACGCATCGCTATGCGGCGATCAATATCCGCAAATTCACGGTCCGGGCGACCCGGCTTGCGGATCTCGTTTCACTCGGGTCGCTGACTCCGCACAGCGCCGCCGTACTCGACGCCGCCGTTGCCTCCGGCCTCAACATCCTGGTCTCCGGCGGCACCCAGGCGGGCAAGACGACGATGCTGAACGCGCTGGCCGGATCGATCCCGGGCAGCGAGCGGGTGATCAGCTGCGAAGAGGTCTTCGAGATCAAGCTGCCGATCCCGGACTGGGTCTCGATGCAGACCCGGCAGGCCGGGCTCGAAGGCACCGGTGAGGTTCGGCTCCGCGACCTGGTCAAGGAATCGCTGCGGATGCGACCGTCCCGGATCATCGTCGGCGAGGTCCGTGGCGAGGAGTGCCTCGACCTGCTGCTGGCGTTGAACAGCGGCATCCCTGGAATGTGCACGGTCCATGCGAACTCGGCCCGCGAGGCGCTGACCAAGATGTGCACGCTACCGCTGCTGGCCGGCGAGAACATCGGGTCCCGCTCGTGCTGCCGACTGTGGCCGGCTGCGTCGATCTGGTCGTTCATCTCGGGATCGCGGCCGACGGGCAGCGGCGGGTGCGCGAGATCGTCTCGGTGAGCGGGCGGATCGAGGAGCAGGCAATCGAGACCGAGACACTGTTCGGCACCATCGACGGCGTACTGCGCCGGGCCGAGGGGCAGTTGCCGCATCCGGAGCGCTTCCAGCAAGCCGGGTACTCACCGGCCGGGCTGCTCACCGAGTTGCCGCGCGGGGTGAGCTGATGGGACTTCTGCTCGGACTCTTCTTCGGGATTGGCTTGCTGCTGATCATCTGGTCCTTCGTGGCGCCGCCCGACGCCACCTCCCGCGGTGAGGGACGGCTGATCGGGCGATGTCGCGATCTGCTGGCCGGCGCCGGGGTCGAGGGGGTGACGCCGGCCGCGTTCATCGGTGCCTGCCTGGTGACGGGGATGGTCGCGTTCGTGCTGATGTTCGTGGTGTCGGCCGCGTTGCCGATCGGGCTGGCGTTCGGCGTGATGGCAGGCGGGGTTCCCGTGGCTCTGTTGAAGAGCCGGGCGCGGAAACGGCTGGCGGAGTTCCGGGAGCTCTGGCCGGATGTGGTCGACAACATCGCGTCCGCCGTACGGGCCGGGTTGTCGTTGTCGGAGGCGTTGGCGCAGGTCGGGGAGCGCGGGCCGCTGCCGTTGCGGGATCCGTTCCGCCGGTTTGGGGCGGATTATGCGTCGACCGGGCGGTTCGCGGAGTCGCTGGATCGCTTGAAGGCGCGGCTTGCGGACCCGGTGGGCGATCGCGTGATCGAGGCGCTCCGGATCGCCCGCGAGGTCGGCGGCGGCGACCTCGGCCGGCTGCTGCGTTCCCTGTCGAGCTTCCTGCGCGACGATGGACGGACGCGATCCGAGCTGGAAGCCCGGCAGTCGTGGTCGGTGAACGGCGCCCGCGTCGCCGTCGCCGCCCCTTGGCTGGTGCTAGCCATGCTGTCGTTCCAGGGCGACGTGATCCAGCGCTACAACTCCCCGGTCGGGGCCTTGATCATCGGCGTCGGCGCCGCAATCTGCGTCCTCGCCTACCGCCTAATGCTCCGCATAGGCCGCCTCCCCGAACCAGACCGAGTCCTCCGATGACCCCCGCGAACTTGGGCCAGCCGGACGGAGCCTTTGGAGCCAGTGTGCTGCTTGAGTTCGGGTGGGGGCTGCCATGAGTTCGGTGGTGTTGGGAGCGTTGCTCGGCGGGGTGTTTGGGGCGGGGTTGCTGCTGACCATTCGGCGGTTGCCGTTTTTGCGGCGGCCTTTGGTGGATGATCGGATCGGGCCTTACCTGCGGGACCTCGGTGGCTCGGAGGTCTTCCTCGGGGTGGTCGATTCGAGTTCGCCGTTCTACGCGATCCTCCGGTTGTTCGGGCCGTCGCTGCGGGCGGGTGCCGTGCGCTTGGAGCGGATGCTGGGTGGCGCGACTTCCGTACGGCGTCGCCTGTCGCGCGCCGGGATCGACCGTACGGTTGAGGAATTCCGCATCGAGCAGGTGCTTTGGGGTGCTGCCGGATTCGGTCTTGGGCTGCTCATCGCGCTGGTCTCGCTGTCGCTCGGCTTCGGCAACCCGGTCGGGCTGCTGGTGCTCGCGGCATTCCTTGCCGTGATCGGCGTACTGTCCCGCGACACCTACCTCACCAGCCAGGTCCGTCGCCGCGAGCGTCGACTACTTGCCGAGCTTCCTACGGTCGCGGAGCTGCTGGCCTTGTCGGTGGCAGCCGGCGAGGGGCCGGCCGCCGCACTCGACCGGGTCGCGCGGTCGTGCCGTGGCGAGCTGGCGATCGAGCTGCAACGGGTGCTCGCAGAGACGCGTGCAGGCGAACCCTTGGTCCGTGCGCTCGACGCATTGGCCGACCGGACCGGCCTGGTCGCGTTGTCCCGGTTCGCGGATGGTCTTGCGGTAGCGCTCGAGCGCGGCACCCCGCTGGCCGACGTACTGCGGGCGCAGGCGGGCGATATCCGTGAGGCGAGTAGGCGCGAGTTGATCGAGTCCGGTGCGCGCCGCGAAGTGTCCATGATGATCCCGGTGGTGTTTCTCGTACTCCCGGTGACCATCGCTTTCGCCTTCTACCCAGGCGCTGTCGGCATCCGGCTGATCGCCGGATGAACTGAGGAGAACCCATGTCCCTACTGTTGACCAAGTTGTTCCTGACTCTGGTGCTGAAGCCACGACCGGCCCAGAAGGAGCGCGGCGACGTTCCTGGCTGGGTGCTGATCACGGTGATGACCGCAGGTCTGGTCGTCGCGATCTGGGCGCTGGCAGCAGACCAGCTCAAGTCCATGCTGGAAAAGGCCCTGGACTCCGTCACCAACAAGTGACGTCCCGGAATGAGCGCCAGTGATGTCCTGGAATGAGCGCGAGTGATGTCGAGGAACGAGCGCAACTGATGTCGAGGAACGAGCGGATCTGATGTCCCGGAACGAGCGTGGGTCGGCGGTGGTCGACTTCGTCATGGTGTCGACGCTTGTCGTGCCGTTGTTCCTGGGGATCCTGCAGGTCGGGTTGTTTCTCTATGTACGGAACACGGTGACGGCTGCGGCGTCCGAGGGCGCCCACTACGCGGCCGTGCTGAACCGCGAGCCGGCTGATGGTGAGGCGCGAACCAGGGAGTTGGTGGACGGCGTCGTACGCAACGAGCTGATCGACTCGGTGACCGCGGAAGCCACCGGCGTTGATGGTCAGCCTGGCGTGCAGGTCGTCGTCGAGGCGCACATGCCACCGCTCGGTCTATGGGGACCCGGGATCAAGTTCCACGTCGAGGGCCACGCAATCAAGGAGACCGGCCAATGATCCGGATGGGTGCGATGTTCCGGCTGAGGGCGCGGGATGAGCGGGGGAGTGCGGTGGTCGAGTTCTCCTGGTTGGCTTTGTTGCTGATGGTTCCGCTGGTTTACGTGATGCTCGGCGTCTTCGACGTCCAGCGCGCGTCGTACGGGGCGACTGCTGCGACGCGTGCCGCCGCGCGGGCGTTCATCATCGTGCCGGCGGGATTGACCGAGGACGATGCGCGGTCGAGGGCTTTCGAGGCAGCGCGGCTGGCGATGAAGGACCAGGGCGTTGAGCTGAGCTCGGAACAGTTGAAGATCACCTGCAACCCCGCCTGTCTCGAACCAGGGTCGACCGTCACCGTCGAACTGAACACCGAGATGCCACTCCCGCTGATCCCCGCCGCACTCGGCGGCGAACGGCCGGCGGTCCACATCAGCTCCGTCCACACCGAGCCGTACGGCGACTACCGAGAAGCCAAGGGCAACCGATGAAGGAGCGCAGGCGGGATGAGCGGGGGCAGATGAGTGTGTTGATCATTGGGTTCGTGGCGGTTGTGTTGTTGATGATTGTGGTGGTGACTGACATCTCGAAGGTGTTTCTGGTTCGGCGGGATCTAGATTCGACGGCTGATGGGGCAGTGCTCGCGGCGGCGAACGGGTTGGCGGCGATCTATGCCCAGGGCGGATCGGGTGAGAACGCGCAGATTGATGCGGACGAGGCTCGTCGGCTGACTGCGGAGTACTTGGAATCTGTTGACGCGAGCAACCGTTTCGACGGGCTCGACTGGACCGCCGACGTCGACGGCACTACCGTCACCGTCCACCTTTCCTCAGCAGTCGGCCTCCCCTTCCAACCACCAGGTTGGCAAGGCAGCGCCGACATCACTTCGGATGCAGCAGCCGTCGTGCCGATTCGTTGATCGCGTCAGGCTTCGGGAGTTCTGCGCTGTCGGTAGCGGGAGCGGAACTTCGAGTCGTACTCCAACTGGACGTAGCCCGAGGAGTGCACGCCCACCGCGATGCATCCCATGGCCAGGAACACGATCCCCGCGACGATGGAGATATGCCAGAAGGCAGCGGTCAGGCCGACGAATGCCGAGCCCTGGGCGACTGCTTTGGCGATGCTGACGAGCGCGGACCTGCTCGCGCGATGACGGAACTCCTCCTGCCGGTTCAGCACCAGTAGCGCGGCGAGCAACGGGATCGAGACAGCGAAGGCGATCACGGAGACCATCGCCGACGGATCGAGTGAGGACTCGGTCAGGAACGGCTGCACCACCACCAGCCCCGCGGCCGCCAACCCGCCGAAGACGAGGTTGGACTGACGGATCCATTCCGCCTGGGCGGCCGGGTCCGAGGCCGCGTCCTCGACCTCCTGCCGAATGCGCTCGGCTTCCACGGCCTGATCCTGCGCTGCCAGGAGGTCCTCGTCCTCAGTCATGCGCCCATCCTCACCAAGCCCTTCCACGGCAGCAACCACCGGGTGGGGGACGATGGGGAGATGCGGATCGACTTGATGGGGCGGCGGGCGTTGGTTTCGGGGTCTAGTCAGGGGATCGGGCTGGCGATCGCTACCGAACTGGCGCGGGCCGGAGCGACGGTGGTGGTGAACGGACGTGCGCAGGAGAAGACCGAGGCGGCTGCCGCGGCCGTGCGCGCGGAAGTACCGGAGGCTGAGGTGCAGGCTGTCGCGGCGGATCTTGCGTCGGCCGACGGAGCCGCGTCGCTCAAGGAAGAGGTCGGCGACCTCGACATCCTGGTGAACAACCTCGGCATCTTCGAGTCCCGGCCGGTGCTGGAGATCGACGACGACGAATGGCGCCGCTACTTCGAAGTCAACGTGCTCTCCGCCGTCCGGCTGATCCGGATGTACCTGCCCGGCATGATGGAACGCGGCTTCGGCCGGGTGATGAACATTGCCAGCGACTCCGCCGTCGTGACCCCGCTCGAGATGGTGCACTACGGGGTGACGAAGACGGCGCTGCTCGCGGTGACGCGCGGCTATGCGAAGGCGGCGGCCGGCACCGGGGTCACGGTCAACTCGGTGATGGCCGGTCCGACGCACACCCCCGGCGTGGAGGACTTCGTCGGTGAGCTGGTCGGGGACGACAAGCCGTGGGACGAGGCGCAGAGCCAATTCATGAAGGAGCACCGCCCGTACTCCCTGATCCAGCGACTCATCGAGCCGGCCGAGATCGGCAACCTGGTCGTCTATCTCAGCTCCACCCAGGCCTCCGCCACCACCGGCGGCGCCCTCCGGGTAGACGGCGGCTACATCGACTCGATCCTGCCTTAGAACAAGCCTGGGTGGTCGGTGACCTCAGAACAGGCCCGGGTGGTCGGCGAGCCAGGTGCGGAAGGTGCGGCCTGGGTGGGCGGTGAGGAGTTCTACGGTGGGCTCGATGGGGTGGGGCGAGCCGATGCGGCTGGCCCAGTAGGACATCAGGGACTCGAACTGGGCGGGGTTGCGCATGGTTGAGGCCATCTCGACGCGGGCCTGATCGGGGGTGAGGTCTACCGCCTCGATCGGTACGCCGGTGAGCTCGGTGATGAGTTCGATCTGGTGGCGCCGGGTCATCGATTCGGGCCCGGTCATCGGGTAGTGCTTGCCGTCGTGCTCGGCTCCGGGGCCGTCGAGGAGGACCTGGACGGCGACGTCGGCGATGTCCTGCTCGTGGATCGGGGCCTCTTCGGCGTCCAGGTAGGGCAGCCGGATCTGGCCGGTGGCGCGGACGGCGTACGACCAGTAGATGGCGTTCGTCATGAAGGTGCCGGGCTGCAGGAACGTCGTCGCATACGAGGCGGTGGCGAAGGCGCGCTCGGTTTGGGCGTGCGGGTCGGCGGCGGCCTTGCCGTTGTCGGCGTGCGACGAGAGCGATGAGAGCAGGACGACCTGCTTCACGCCGGCGGCTTCGGCGGCTTCGGCGTACGAGGTCGCGGACGACGGGTCGGCGTACAGGAAGAGCTGGGAGACGTCCTTCAGCGCGGCCGCGAGGGAGACGGGGTCGGTCGGGTCCAGTGCGATGGCGCCGGGGAGATCGGCCGGCTCGCGGCTGGCGACGCAGACGTCGAGGCCGGCGGCGGTGAGGCCTGCGCTGACGGCGCGGGCGATCTTGCCGCGACCGCCGGTGACGAGAATGGTCATGGAGTTGCTCCAAACATGTAGTGACTACAAGATTGGAAGAAGTAAAACATGAGCGGCTAGGATCTGTCGACATGACCCTGGAAGAAGGCAGCCGGCGGGAGCGGAAGAAGCTGCTCACCCGGCAGGCGATCTCGCATGTTGCGACCGACCTCTTCCTGCAGCGCGGGTTCGACGCGGTCACCGTCGTCGAGGTGGCCGCGGCGGCCGACGTCGCGGTCCAGACCGTCTTCAATCACTTTCCGACCAAGGAAGATCTGTTCTTCGACGAGACCGGCTGGTGGACCGGGCCGGCGACGGCGGTCCGGGAAGCGCCGGCCGACCTGTCGGTGATCGAGGCGCTCAAACAGCACTATCTCGCCGTGATCCGGGGCAGGCTCGAGGCCGGCCACCTCGCCACCTGGCGGCAGTTCAGCGCGACGATCGAGGCAAGCCCCGCGTTGCAGGCTCGGCGCCGGCGGGTCGCCGAGCAGATGGAGGAGCTGCTGGTCGAGGCGCTGCAGGAGCGCGATGCCAGCCTGTCAGGGCTGACGGCACGCCTGATCGCAGCCCAGTACGCCGCCGCGCAGAAGGTCCTGGAGGCCGAGCTGGCCCAGCTCCTTCCGGTCGATGCCACCGCTGAGCAGCTCGCCACTGCCAACGCGGAACTCGAGCGAGCGGTCGACGAGGTGTTCGCAGTACTGGCTCGGGGCTTCGGCAAGAAGTACTGATTCCCGGCCGGGGCACGAGAACGGGTACGCTCCTTGGTTGTGGCTGGACCTGATTTCGACGCTGACCTGAAGGCACTCGACGCGACCCTGACGTCCATCGAGAAAGTTCTCGACGTCCCCGCGATGAAGCGCGACATCGCCGACCTCGGCGAGCAGGTCGCCGCGCCGGACCTGTGGAACGACCAGGCCAACGCGCAGAAGGTGACGTCCCGGCTGTCCCGGCTGGAGGCCGACCTCGATCGGCTGACCGGTCTGCGGACCCGCGTCGACGACCTCGGCATCATGATCGAGCTGGCCCGCGACGAGAACGACGGTGACGCGCTGGCCGAGGCCGAGCGCGAGATCGCCTCGCTGACCAAGGCGATCCAGTCGCTCGAGGTCCGCACGCTGCTGTCCGGCGAGTACGACGAGCGCGAGGCCCTCGTCACGATCCGCTCCGGCGCCGGCGGCGTCGATGCCGCGGACTTCGCCGAGATGCTGCAGCGGATGTACCTGCGCTGGGCCGAGCGGCACGGTTACCCGACCGAGGTCTACGACACGTCGTACGCCGAGGAGGCGGGCCTCAAGTCGACCACGTTCGGCGTCAAGGCGCCGTACGCCTACGGGACGCTGAGCATCGAGACCGGCACCCACCGGCTGGTCCGGATCTCGCCGTTCGACAACCAGGGCCGCCGGCAGACCTCGTTCGCCGCGGTCGAGGTGGTCCCGGTGCTGGAGCAGACCGACGAGATCGACGTACCGGAAGAAGAGCTGCGGATCGACGTGTACCGGTCGTCCGGACCGGGTGGGCAGAGCGTCAACACGACCGACTCCGCCGTCCGGATCACGCACATCCCAACCGGCACCGTGGTCTCCTGCCAGAACGAGAAGTCGCAGCTGCAGAACAAGGCCAGCGCGATGGTGATCCTGAAGGCCAAGCTGCTCGCGCTGAAGAAGGCCGAGGAGCGGGCCGAGATCGACGCGCTGCGCGGTGACGTGCAGGGCTCCTGGGGTGACCAGATGCGCTCCTACGTGCTGCACCCGTACCAGATGGTCAAGGACCTGCGGACGTTGTACGAGTCGGGAAACACCAGCGGCGTGTTCGACGGTGAGATCGACGAGTTCATCGAGGCCGGCATCCGCTGGCGCCGTACCGGTCAGCAAGCCGGCCAAGACAGCTAGTGCAGCTCGACCTCCTACGTGCGGACTGTGGCAACTGCCACGGGCTTTGTTGTGTCGCGCTGACGTTTGCGAAGTCGGCTGACTTTGCGATCGACAAGGAGGCGGGCGAGCCGTGCCCGAATCTCCAGGACGACTTTCGCTGCGGGATCCACGCGAAGCTGCGGCCCGAGGGTTTCCCGGGCTGCACGGTCTATGACTGCTTCGGTGCTGGGCAGAAGGTCTCGCGCTTGGCGGGGCCGAGTTGGCGCGAGCAGCCTGGGCAGAAGATGTTCGAGGCGCTGCCGATCATGCGGCAGCTGCATGAGCTGCTCTGGTATCTGACCGAAGCGCTCGAGCTCAAGGAAACTCGCAGTATCCATGCGGAGTTGCAGAAGACACGCCACCAGGTCGAGGAACTCACGCTGCAGGATCTGGCGACAGTGGATCTGGCGGCCGAACGGCAGCAGGTCAACGAGTTGTTGCTGCAGACAAGCAAACTCGTCCGCGGCAAGCAACCGAAGAAGAAGGACCGCCGCGGAGCTGACCTGTTCGGGGCCAAACTCCGCGGTGCGGACCTGCGGGCTGCGAACCTGCGCGGTGCCTACCTGATCGCGGCCGACCTTCGCGAGGCCGACCTCCGCCAGGCCGACCTGATCGGCGCCGACCTGCGCGACGCCGACCTGCGCGGTGCCGATCTCACCGGCGCTCTCTTCCTCACCCAGTCTCAGGTGAACGCAGCCCGCGGCGACAGCAAGACCAAACTCCCTGATGCCGTACTACGACCAACCCACTGGGGCTAGCGCAGTTTGTGGGTGACCGGTGTCATCAGGAGTGAGATCCCTACGATGCCCAGGGCTACTGCGGCGAGTGCTCCGCCGCCATGACCCCATGAGGTTCCTTCCATCGACAAGTACGCCGTACCGACAGTTGCTGCTCCCAGTGCAAGACAGGTCTGCTGACTGGTCAGCAGGATGCCGCTGCCGAGACCTGCTTGCGCCGGCGGCACCTGACCGACGACTACGCCGATCAGCGGAACCATCACCAGTCCGCTGCCGAAGCCTGCGATCAGCATCGGGATCGCCAGGGTCCATGCAGTCACGTCGGGCCACACTGTGAGCGCTACGACCGCCAGTACGGCGTACCCGACTGACTGGATGATCCAGCCGCGGAGGATGGCTCCAGCGCCGTACCGCCGCTGCAAGCGAGGTCCGTAGATCGACGTGATCAGGAAGCCGACTGCCATCGGCAGCAGGCTCAGACCGCCTTCCAGTGGGGACATCCCGGCTTCACCCTGAGTCGCCAATGCGAAGACGAACATGAAGCCGCCGAACGTGGTGAAGAAGCCCACGGCCAGGAGTAGGCCGGTCTGCATCGCGCGCAGCCGCAGTACGGTCGGTGGGATCAGTGGAGCCTGGCCAGCCTTCTCCGACCTGTGCTGGTGGAGGCCGAGCAGTGCTACTGCAGGGATGGTTGCTGCGAGCGATACCCAGGTCCAGAGCGGCCAGCCGAGTGGTCGGCCTTCGGTGAGCGGCAGGAGCAGCAGCACGAGAGTCAGAGCGAGTAGGCCGGCTCCGACGAGGTCAACTCGTTGCGCGTTGGTCGCGCGCGTCTCCGGCAGCACGATGATCGCGGCGATCAGTGCTGCGATACCGACCGGCACGTTGACGAGGAAGACCGAGCGCCAGCCGAGGTCGAAGGGGTTGGCCTCGATCAGTACGCCGCCCAGGATCTGGCCGAGTGCCGCAGCGGCACCACCGGCGACGCCGAACATGGCCATCGCGCGGGCGCGGTGCTGCCCGGTCAGCAGGCTGCTGATCGACGCGAGTACCTGCGGCGTCATGGCGGCTGCGGCGGCGCCCTGGACGACGCGGGCGGCAAGCAGTACGCCGATGGTCGGTGCGATCGCGCAGATCAGCGACAACAGGGTGAAGCCGGTGAGCCCGATCATGAAGAGCCGCTTGCGGCCGAACCCGTCGCCGAGGCGGCCGCCGACGACGAGCAGGGTGGCGTTGGCGATGCCGTAGCTGCCGACGACCAGCTGGAGTTCGCCGGGGTTGGCGTGCAGGTCGGAGCCGATCGCGGGCAGCCCGACGTTGATGATGAAGAAGGAGAGCATCGGCAGGAAGGCGCCGAAGAGAAGAGTGATCAGCGCGACTTCGCTGAGCGGTGACGCCGCGCGAGGTTCGGCCTCGGCGGCCCGGACGGAAAGGACCTGGTCTGTCATGTCCTCCAGCCTGCGGCCAGATCGAGCCTGGTGGTGAGAGCCTGGTTATCCTGGTATTGACACCACCCGGAACCAGGCTGGTAAACACTGCCACCTGCACGCACGATGGGGAAGTGAGTCTGTTGACCAGCATCCCAGCCACCACCGACAAAATGCCGTCGGGCGCCGTTGCCAAGGGGGAGCGGCGGCGGGAGCTGGCGGTGTTCCTGCGGAGCCGGCGGGAGCGGATCCGGCCGGACGAAGTGGGATTCGCGCTAGGTGGCAGGCGCCGTACGCCGGGGCTTCGGCGGGAGGAAGTCGCGCAGCTCGCCGGCGTCGGGGTCACCTGGTACACCTGGCTCGAGCAAGGCCGCGACATCAACGTGTCCGCCCAGGTGCTCGAAGCCATCGCGCGCACGCTCCGGCTCGACCGGTTGGAACGCAACCATCTCTACACGCTGGCGGGGATCTCGCTCGGTCCGGCCAGGAGCGACTGCGCCGCCCTGCCCGACTCGATCCAGCGGATGCTCGACGCGGTCTCCCCGTATCCGGCGATCGTGCTCAACGCCCGGTACGACGTACTCGCCTTCAACGACGCCTATTGCAAGGTGATCGTCGACATCGGTTCGGTCCCGCTGGAGGAGCGCAACATCCTCTGGCTGATCTTCGTCTCCCAGGACTGGCGGTGCTCCTTCGTGGAGACGGAGACGATGCGGATGCACATGGTCGCGGGCTATCGTGCCGCCCTGGCCGATCATCTCGGCGAACCGGAATGGCAGGATCTGACCGATCGGCTGCTGGCCAGTTCGCCGGAGTTCGCGCGACTGTGGGAGCAGTATGAGGTGGCAGCGCCGAGTAACAAGATCAAGCTGCTGGACCACCCGAAGCTCGGCCTGCTGCGGGTCGAGCCGGCCAATCTGTGGCTCACTCAGCTCGGGCAGCATCGAGCGATCGTGTACACCGCGGTCGACGCGGCCACCGAGGAGAAGTTCCGGATCCTGATGGACAGCTAACGGTTGCCGGGGGCGTCCAAGGTGCCCCCGGCAACCGGGTCTTAGCCAACCGGCCTGCTTCAGCTGAACGGTCTCAGCTGATCGGGATGCCTGGGTTGGTCAGCCCGCGGCCGCCGGTGACCGTGTTGGAGCGATCGATCGTCACCTTGCACGAGTTCGCGTCGTAGTTGGTGATGTTGAACGCGTACCGCCCGGCGCCGGTCGCACCGGTCAGATCCGACTTGTTGTTCCGGAACACCGTCCCGCAACCCCAGCCGTCCTGCTGCTCATGCGTCTCGTACCCGTTGTTCGTGGTGTTCTTGCCGGTGTTGTTCTCGATCACGTAGTTGTTGCCTTTGACATCGACCCAGCTGTCGTCGTAGTTCGCGCCGGTCAGCCCACGGCCGTCGAAGCTGTTGCCGGCGACCCGACCGCCCTTGGTGCCTTCCTTCAGGTCGACCGCCTCGCCGCCGACGTCAGGCCCGATCGTGTTGTCGAGGATCTGCACATTGTCGGACTTGTCGTCCAGGCCGCCGGCGCTCCCGACGTACACGCCTTCGCCCATCCCGCGGCCGTCGTTGCCGGTGTCGTAGATCCTCGAGTTCCGGATCGTTCCGTAGGTGCTGCTGTTGCGGAAGTGCACGCCTTCCATGTCGAGGCCGTGCACGGTGACACCGTCGATCACGACCCGGGTCGCGGCGTCGATCATGATGCCTTTCTGGCCGCCGGTGACGGTGATTCCCTGCACCTGCCAGTAGCTCGCGCCGTTCAGGTGCAGACCGTAGCCGCCGCTCGCGGTGAGGACCGCGTTGGCGCTGCCGGTCAGTGTGATCGGCGCCGACGAGCTACCCGAGACGGTGGTCTTGAAGTTGCCGGTATAGGTGCCGTCGGCAAGTTTGATGATGTCGCCGGCACGGGCGTTGGTCAGCGCGGTCTTGAGTTGGGCCGCGGTGCTGACGTTCACCGTCGCCGCGTGGGCGGGCAGTACGGCGAAGGTCAGCAGGATCGGTAGAGCGGCTGCTGCACGGAGCAGTTTCATCAGGGTTGCCTTTCGGTGGACGACGGAAGGGGGCGTTGCGTCGTACCCAGGGGATGCGACCGGGGCCGGCGACGGGGCGGTGCCGCCGGCTCAGGACCTGACTCGCTCGATCACAATTAGGAAAGTTTCCTAATAGTTCACGGAAGGTAGCGGCGAGCGCTTTCCGCTGTCAACAGGTCGCCGTAGGTAAACGAACAAATTCCCGCCCTCTGGAACAAAGTCGAGCCGGTACGCCGTGCCGCGGGATGACCCGCCCGACAAAGGTGAGCGGCTACGCCGCGTCGCGAGGCGCCCAAGCCGCACAGGTTGAGCGGCTATGCGGTGTCGCGGGAAGTCCAGGCGGATTTGAGGGCGGCGAGGGTTGCTGTGATGGCGGGGCGGCGGGTGGTTGCGGTGCGCCAGATGGCGTAGAGGCGTCGGCTCGGGGCGGGAGTCAGCGGTACTACGGTGACGCCCGCCGGCACCGGGCCGCGGCCGAGTCGGGGGAGCAGGCCGATTCCGATGCCCTGGGCAAGCATTGCGAGCTGGGTCTGGTACTCCGCGACCGAGTACACCACTTCCGGCTCGACCCCCGTCTTGCGCATCGTCCGGACCAGCCAGTCGTGACAGATCGACCCTACCGGCTGACAGATCCAGCGCTCGCCGACCAGATCATCAGCGCGCACGAATTCCTTACCTGCCAGGCGATGCGACGTCGGCACCAGGATGTCCGCGGGATCCGACCCGAGCTTCACCCGGGACAGCTCCTCCGGCAGACTCAAGGGCGAGTTGTGCCAGTCATGCACCACCGCCACATGAATCTCGCCACGCGCCACGGCTGCAACAGCGTCGTAGGGATCAGTCTCCGCCACCCGCATGTCAAGCGCCGGGTGATCACGAAGAAGTCGAGGCAGCACCACCGGAAGCAAACCGCGCGCCGCTGTCGGAAATGCAGCGATCACCAGCGAGCCGATCGCCTCGCCGCGCTGCTCCTCCAGCGTCAGTTCCGCATCCTCGACCAGCTGCAGCACCTGTGCCGCGGTGGCGGCCAACTGCTGCGCCGCATCCGTCAGCACAATGCCGCGGCCGCGTCGTTCGAGCAGTGTCGTCCGGGTCTCACGCTCCAGCTTGGCCAACTGCTGCGAGATCGCCGACGGTGTGTAGCCCAGCGCCTCCGCCGCGCTACCGACCGAACCGTAGACCGCGACGGCATGCAGGGCGCGCAACCGGCCCAGATCGATCATGTAGCACTCCTACAGTGTCAGCCATAGCAATCTTCGCTGGTCCTTAACTGTAGTGCACCACAGACTGGTGCCCATGAACCCTCGTCACGTGCTGCTCGCGCTCGCCGTCGTGGTCGTCTGGGGCGTCAACTTCGTCGTCATCGAGGTCGGCCTGGAAGGCTTCCCGCCCCTGCTGTTCTCCGCCCTGCGCTTCTTCTTCGCGGCGGTACCGGCGATCTTCCTGCTCGGCAGACCTCGGGTCGCCTGGCGATACGTGATCGCGGTCGGCCTCGCCCTCGGCGTAGCGAAGTTCGGCTTGCTCTTCATCGCGATGGATCACGGCGTACCGGCCGGGCTGGCTTCGCTGGTCCTGCAGAGCCAGGTGATCTTCACGCTGCTGTTCGCAGTACTGGTTCTCCGGGAGCGGCCGCGCCGGACGCAGGTCGCGGGGATCGCGATCGCCTTCCTGGGTCTCGTTCTGATCATGCTCGACGGAGGACTGTCGGCACCGCTCGGCGCCCTCGCGTTGGTGATCGCGGCCGGCGTCTGCTGGGGTGTCTCGAACACCGTCACCCGGCACGCGAAACCCAAGGACACCTTGCGATTCATGGTCTGGGTCAGCGCGGTCGCCGTATTACCCCTGCTCTCACTCTCCCTGCTGACAGAAGGCGCCGGCCGCGATCTCGAGGCCTTGCGCAACATCAGCCTCACCGGAGTAGGAGCCATCGGCTACCTCTCCTTCGTGGCCACGTTGTTCGGCTTCGGCGTGTGGGGCTTCCTGCTGCGCACGTACGACGCGAGCACGGTCGCCCCGTTCTCCCTCCTGGTCCCGGTCGTCGGGATGGCAGCAGCCTGGGTACTCCGCGGCGAGGCGGTCGGCCTCCAACAGGCACTCGCGGCCGTCCTCATCATCGGCGGCATGGCCTGCACGGTGATCCGCCGGCGCACCCGCAACAAGGCACAATCCCCGGAGCGGATCCTCAGCAAGTCACCCGCCTGACCGCTCAGTGGACCGTGCCAGCGAGTTGCTGGCGAGCTTGCATGAGGGCGAAGCCGAGGAGGTTGAGGCCGCGCCACTGGGCCGGGTGCTCGGCGCGTTCGTCGGTGGCCGCTAGGCCGATGCCCCAGATGCGGTCGACCGGGCTGGCTTCGACCAGGACGCGGGAACCGGTGCCGAGCAGATAGTCCAGCAGCGGTTGGTTCTGGGAGAACTTCTGGATGTTGCCCTCGACAACCAGCTCGAATCGGTGCCGGTTCCAGACCTCGGTGTCGAAGCCGCGCACCTCCCGGCCGATCGCCTTCGCCTGCTGCGGATGCCCGGCCGCGATCGCGGCGGCTTCGGCGGCCGTGTCGCCGAAGAGGCGCGCCTTGCCAGCCATCATCCAGTGCTCGGCGGTGCTGTAGCGGACGCCGTCGACCGTGAACGGCGCAGAGAACCATTGACTGAGGCAACTGTTGTCGATGACCCCGTCGCGGCGTGGCGTGTCGCCCCAGAAGAACACGTACTTGTAGCGCTTCTTGGCGGCCAGCCCTTCGAGCAGGTCGGCCGTGGACAGTGGCGCCGTCACTCGTACTGGTTGGCCGGCGGTGTCACTGGCTGCACCCCGGTGATGGTCAGCGCGGCGACGTCGCCGTCCGCGCGTTTGGTCGGCTCGGCCCACTCGCCCGTCACGGTCACCCACTGGTTCTTCGGCGGCGCTGCCTGCCCGCGCGCCTCGACCATGAACGCGGTCCCGTCCGCCACGCAGCAGGTCAGGCCGATCCGCGACACGTACCACGTGCCGTTCTTCCCGGGCGTGACGAACCCGGTCAGCTGGAAATTCCGGCCCTTCATGCTCTCCTTCTCCCAGACCGCCCAGACGGCGTAATCCCGCACAGCCAACGGTACCGGGGTATCGCTCTGCGCGCTGTCGGCCAACCACGACTGCCCCTTGGGCGCGATCGGTTTCGCCGCCACCGGCGACTGCCGCTGCGCCGCATCGGCCCCGAGCGCGGGCGGATCGACGACCAGCAAAGCGAAGACAGGGATCAACAGCAGCCAAGCAGCCCGAGGCAGACCGTGATGCCCATGACCGTCATCATCAGCCGGTACTGCGTGGTCGTCCTTCTTACGGGTGTCAGCGAGCACGTCCACCACGGCGAGCACGATCAGAACCGCCCCGGCGGCGAGCAGCATCCATCGCATCCCGGGCTTCACATACCGCAGATAGGTCCCCGAGGTCGCGAGCTGCACCACCGCGGCTCCGACGAACACCACGACGAGCCCAGCGACATTTCGCCTCACAGCAACCACCATCCGACGAGAAGACTGGTCAAGATCGCCACCACGAACGTGGCCGGCGCGAACCGCACCGCAAAACGCGGCCCGAACGTCCCGGTCTGCAACGCGATCAGCTTCACGTCCACGATCGGGCCGACCACCATGAACGCGAGCCGCGCGGTCAACGAGAACTGGGTCAGGCTGGCCGCCACGAACGCGTCCGCCTCGGAGCAGATCGCCAGCAGCACCGCGAGCAGCCCGAGCACGACCACCGAGATGAGCAGGTTGCTCGCCACATGATCGAGCCACTGCCGCGGTACGACGACGTTCAGCGTGGCCGCCGCGGCCGCGCCGACCACCAGGAACCCGCCCGCGTGCAGGAAGTCGTGCAGCATCGACGACCGGAACACCTCGAGCTTCCCGGTCCCCTCGGCATGCCGGTTCTTCGGCATCTTCAGCCAGTCGCTGCCCTTCCCGGTCAGCAACCACAGCCAGCCGAGGATCATCGACACCGCCAGCGACGTGACGGCCCGCGCGATGACGACCTTGGGCTGCCCCGGGAACGCGACCGCGGTCGAGGCCAGCACGACCGGATTGATCGCCGGCGCCGACAGCAGGAACGCGATCGCCGCGGCCGGCGTGACGCCCCGGTTCATCAACGCGGCCGAGACCGGCACGGACGCACACTCACACCCCGGCAGGATCACGCCGGAACAACTTGCCACCGGTACGGCGAGGGCCGGGTGCTTGGGCAGCGCCTTCGCAAAGAAGCTGGCCGGGACGAACGCGGTCAGCGCGGCCGACAGCAGTACGCCGAGCACCAGGAACGGCATCGCCTGCACGGTGACGCCGACGAACATCGTCGCCCAGGTCCGGACCCCGTCGTCGGTGAACGCTCCGGCGAAGATCTTCCGCCCGAACAGCGCCAGCCCGACCAGCAGGACCAGCGTCGCGGTGAACGCGATCGAGGACCCCGCCGGCTCGGGATTTTTCGGCTCCTGGGTCACTTCCGCGGTGTCGACAGGCGTCGTCATGGGCCGCATCCTGACACAACACAACGCACCCGAACGAGCACACACCGCACTACTGAAATGAAAATCACCGTCATCACGGCAAATACTCGAACCGCCCGGAACGAGTTGTCTTCGGTCCACCGCGTGGCAGGGTGGGGGTATGGATGCCAAGGTCGTGCAAGCCGTCGGGACGCTGACTGAGCGATGGGTGCGGGAGCTGCCGCCTGGCAACACCGTGGTGTCCGGGTTGGGGCTGTGGCCGTTGCTGGCGTTGCTCGCGACGGCGGCCGATGAGCCTGGCCGGAGTGAGCTTGCCGAAGCGGCGGGGGTGGACGCCAACAGGGCAGCCGACGATGCTGTTCAGCTCATCGAGAGTCTCGACGAGTCGACTGACCTCCACGCTGCCCTGGCCGTCTGGGTGCACGAGCAGCTCAAGCTCAGCGAGTCGTTCGACACCGTAGTTCCGGCTGCGTTGGCTGGGACGCTCACTGGTGACCTCACCGCCGACAAGGCGAAGCTCGATGCGTGGGCCGCAGAGCATACCGACGGGTTGATCCGCGAGATGCCGCTGGAGGTGACGCCGGATCTGGCCGTCGTACTGGCTTCCGCGCTGTGCCTCAAGACGACGTGGAGCAAGCCTTTCAAGGAGCAGATCAAGCGCCCCTACGACGGGCCGTGGGCGGGCTCGTGGCATTGGCTCGAGCGGACCGACCGCGACCTCGATTCCGTACGCCGGTACGCCGACCCCGCTGCCGGTCCGCTGACCGTGATCACGGTGCAGGGTGATGCCGACGTCGACATCCTGCTCGCGATCGGCGAGGCCGGTTCCGAGCGTTCCGACGTACTGGCCGGGCTGGTTGCGGCGTCGGCGAAGCCTTCCGAGGGTGAACCGGGGAGTGCGTTGGTGGAGCTCGGCGAGCCGGGGGAGGAGGTCGCGCCGGGGATCAAGATCGGGCTGACCACCTCGTCGCTGCCGGAGCTGAAGCTGTCGCTGCCGTCGTTCAACATCCAGGTCGAGCATGACCTGCTAGCTCAGCGGGAGCTCTTCGGCCTCACCACTGTCGCAAGTCCACCGGCCGGCGCCGGTCATTTCTCCGGGATCAGCCCCGACCAACTGGTAGTCGGATCAGCAAAACAGACCGTCCTCGCCCGCTTCTTCGCCACCGGCTTCGAAGCAGCCGCCGTCACCGCGATGGGCTTGATGCGCACCTCGATGCCAACCACGCAGGCCCGCCGGCTGGAGGTAGCCCTCGACCGCCCCTTCGCCTTCACCGCCGTACTGCGAACCACCCGCCTCCCCATCGTCACCGGCTGGCTAGCCCAACCCACCGAACCTGGCTAAACCGCGAACAGGCGGTTGAGGAGGTCCGCGGCCTCGTCGACGCCTTGTTTGTCGCCGGTGAGGAGTAGGTCGAACAGGAGGCCGCGAGAGGCGGCGAGGCCCAGCCGCGCGTACGCCGGGGCCTCGGCGGGCGGGATGCCGGCGCGGATACAGAGGTCGGTGAGCGGCGGGAGCCAGACGTTGATCAGGTCCGCCTTCAGCGCCTCGGTATGCGGCTGGTCCTGCATCGCGTGCGCGGAGAGCTCGAAGAACAACGGGCCGTAGATCAGCGCGGCCTCGGTGACGCGGCGCCAGAATTCCGCGGACTGTTCGGTAACCGTGCCCTGGTCCTCGAGCGAGGCGAGCAGGTCGCGCTGCTGCTGCTCGACCGTGCGGACGACCTCGGCGAGCAGACCTTCGCGGGAGCCGAAGTGGTAGATCAGCATCCGGTGGCTGGTGCCGATCGCGGTCGCGATCGCGCGCAGGCTCGCGTCGCCGATGCCGTTGCGGGCGAAGTGCTCGATCGCGTCGGTCAGCAGGGTCGCGCGGCTCACGCCTGCTCGCTGACCTTCTTCAGGCTTTCCGTCTCGAGCGCGAGGTAGCGCTTGGTGAGGTTGGCGTAGAGCCTGCCGAACAACCAGCCGAGCGGGCCCTCTTGGATGATCGTCGCGGTCGCAACGGCGCCTTCCGGCGTACTGACCACCCGATGTCCGCCGGTGGTCTTGATCCCGGGAGCGCGGGAGACCCACTCGAAGTACTCGCCTTCCTGGAGTTCGGTCACCTCCCAGACCGCCACCGGGAGCTTCGGCTGGCGGATCCGGGTTCGGGCGCCGAGGTGGATCGGGCCCTCGTCGAGCCGCTCGACCTGGTCGACCGTCGGGGTCCACTCGGGCCACTTGGCGACGTCGCTGAAGACTGCCCAGACGCGTTCCGCCGGGGCCTGGACGGTGATGGAGTGATCGAAGCGCATGTACCAAATGGTACATCTCTCGGTGTCGTGGTGGCGATGAGCAGAGCGTGACGGAGCGTAAGAGTCAGGTCAGAACGGCGATTGCAGTGGGCTGACGGTCCGGCGCCCCCGGTAGGGTCTGCGGCATGACTGACCAGAACCTCACGGAGAACGAGCAGGACCCGGGTGCGAACACGCAGATGTTCCGCGCCTTCGTGAACGAGGCCAAGACCGAGGCGGCCGAAGAGCCCAAGGTCAACGGCCGCACGCTGGCCATCGTGGGCGGCGTCGTCGTCCTGATCGCCGTCATCGCCGCGATCCTCGTTTTCTGACCCGCCCCCTCTCCCACCTTCGACCGCGGAGCACCGGCTGTGACCACCGTCGACGTGCACGTCGTACGGGTCTTCGTCGACCCCTCCGGTGCCTTCGGGAACCCGCTCGGCATCGTCGACGGCACCCTGGTCCCTGTTGATGCAAGGCTCGGGGTGGCGGCAGCGCTCGGCTACAGCGAGACCGTCTTCATCGACGATCCCGCCGACGGCGTCCTGCAGATCTTCACCCCGACCGTCGAGATGCCCTTCGCCGGCCACCCCACGGTCGGCGTCGCCTGGTGGCTGCATTCCCAGGGCTACGACACGCCCGTACTACGAGTGCCCGCCGGCCCGGTCCCCGTGACCCGATCGGGCGACATCACCTCGGTCCAAGCAGACCCTTCCTGGGGCAGCACCTTCACCTGGCGCCAGCTGGAATCTCCCGACGAGGTCCTAGCCGCGGACCCTGCATCCTTCTCCGACGACCACACCTACCTCTGGTCCTGGATCTCAGAAGAAACCGGCACGATCCGCTCCCGCATGTTCGCCCCCGCCATGGGCATCCCCGAAGACGAAGCAACAGGCTCCGCCGCCACCCAACTAACCGCCCGCCTAGCCCGCCCCCTCCACATCACCCAAGGCACCGGCTCCCAACTCCTCACCACTCTCATCAGCCCCACCGCAGTAACCGTCGGAGGCCGAGTAGCCGCAGCCCCCTCCCACACCTTCAACCTCTGACGCGTCACGCTTCCTGAGGTTCGACGCTCCCTCCGCTTTCCTTGCTTCACCTCTGACTCGTCACGGTTCCTGGGGTTCTTTCGAGAATCGTTGACTGGGGGCTGTTGCGGATAGAGCATGGGGGCTCGGCTAGGTGGGAGGTTGTTGTGGCGGAAGTGGTGCGGGCGGCGCTGGTGCAGACGAAGTGGACCGGCGATCAGGAGTCCATGACGAAGGCGCATGAGGATTATGCGCGGCAGGCCGCGGCGGCGGGGGCGAAGGTGATCTGCTTCCAGGAGCTGTTCTACGGGCCGTACTTCTGCCAGCTGCAGGATCCCAAGTTCTACGAGTACGCCGAGTCAGTGCCGGGCCCGACCACCGAGCGGTTCCAGGCGCTCGCCGCCGAGCTCGGCATGGTGATGGTGCTGCCGATGTACGAGCAGGAGCAGCCGGGGGTGCTCTACAACACCGCTGCCGTGATCGATGCCGACGGCAAGTACCTCGGGAAGTACCGGAAGAACCACATCCCGCAGGTGAACGGGTTCTGGGAGAAGTTCTACTTCCGTCCCGGCAACCTCGGCTACCCGGTCTTCGACACCGCGGTCGGCCGGATCGGCGTCTACATCTGCTACGACCGGCACTTCCCCGAAGGCTGGCGCGCCCTCGGCCTCGCCGGCGCCAAGATCGTCTTCAACCCGTCCGCCACCAGCCGCGGCCTCAGCTCCTACCTGTGGAAACTGGAGCAGCCCGCCTCGGCGGTCGCCAACGAGTACTTCATCGGCGCGATCAACCGGGTCGGCGTGGAGGACGAGTTCGGCGACAACGACTTCTACGGCACGTCGTACTTCGTCGACCCCGAAGGCAAATTCGTCGGCGACGTCGGCCATGACTACGACCCCGAGCTGATCGTCCGCGACCTGGATCTGAGCCTGCTCGACACGGTCCGCGATCGCTGGCAGTTCTACCGCGACCGCCGCCCCGACGCCTACGGCGACCTCACCAAGCCGTAACCACGATCGCTTACGTCCGAAGAAGTGGTCGACACGTCCCTCCGCTTCTTCGGACGCAAGGCGACAACCGAATCAACCGAGGAGCGTCGAGGATGTCGTTGCTGGTCAAGGGTGGAACTGTCGTCGGGCCGACCGGCACGCAACCGGCCGACGTGCTGGTCGAGGGCGAGAAGATCGTCGCCGTGCTGGATCCGGCGTACAGCCAGACCGTGCAGGCCGACGAGGTGATCGATGCCGCCGGCAAGTATGTGATCCCGGGCGGGATCGACGCGCACACGCACATGGAGCTGCCGTTCGGTGGCACGGCGGCCAGCGACACGTTCGAGACCGGCACCCGGGCGGCCGCCTGGGGCGGGACGACGACGATCATCGACTTCGCCGTGCAGCGCACCGGCGAGGTGGTCCAGGACGGGTTGGCCGCCTGGCACGCGAAGGCCGATGGCAACTGCCACATCGACTACGCGTTCCACATGATCCTCGGCGGCGTGGACGACGACGCGCTGAAGGCGATGGACCAGCTCGTCACCGACGAGGGCATCACCAGTTTCAAGCTCTTCATGGCCTACCCCGGGGTGTTCTACTCCGACGACGGCCAGATCCTGCGCGCGATGCAGAACGCGCGGGCGAACGGCGCGATGATCATGATGCACGCGGAGAACGGCATCGCGATCGACGTCCTGGTCCAGCAGGCGCTGGCCCGCGGTGAGACGGACCCGATCTATCACGGCATCACCCGGCCGGCCGCGCTCGAGGCCGAGGCGACCAACCGGGCCATCTCGCTCGCCGAGGTCGCGCAGGACTGCCCGCTGTACATCGTCCACCTGTCCGCGAGCCAGGCGCTCGAGCACGTCGCCGCAGCCCGGGACAACGGGCGCAACGTCTTCGCGGAAACCTGCCCGCAGTACCTCTACCTGACCCTGGAGGACCAACTCGGAGCGCCTGGTTTCGAAGGCGCGAAGTGGGTCTGCTCGACACCGTTGCGGAGCAAGCACGAGCCGCACGCGAAGGACCTGTGGAAGGGCCTGCGGAGCAACGATCTGGCGATCGTGTCGACCGACCATTGCCCGTTCTGCATGAAGGACCAGAAGGAGCTCGGCCGCGGCGATTTCTCCAAGATCCCGAACGGTATCGGCGGTGTCGAGCATCGCGTCGACCTGATCTACCAAGGCGTCGTCGACGGGCAGCTCTCGCTGGAGCGCTGGGTCGAGACGATCGCTACCACGCCGGCCCGGATGTTCGGGTTGTATCCGCAGAAGGGCGTGATCCAGCCGGGATCGGACGCGGACCTGGTGATCTACGACCCGAACGGGACGACCCGGATCAGTGCGGAGACGCATCACATGAACATGGACCATTCGGCGTACGAAGGGGTAGAGATCCAGGGCCGGGTGGGCACGGTGATCTCGCGGGGCGCCGTGATCGTGGCTGATGGCAACTACCATGGCCGGAAGGGGCACGGACGCTTCCTGCGCCGTGGGTTGTCGTCGTACCTGGTCTGACTCGAGGGGGCAATACCGGTGGACTTCGGAGTGGTGTTCCAGTGTGATCCGCCCGCCTCGGCGGTGGTGGATCTCGCGGTCAAGGCCGAGCAGGCCGGGTTCAGCCACGTCTGGACGTTCGACTCGCACCTGCTCTGGCAGGAGCCGTTCGTCATCTACAGCCAGATCCTGGCGTCCACCGAACGGGTGATCGTCGGTCCGATGGTAACGAACCCGGGCACCCGCGACTGGACCGTGATCGCGTCCCAGTTCGCGACCCTGAACGAGATGTACGGCAACCGCACGGTCTGCGGGATCGGTCGCGGCGACTCGGCGTTGCGCACGCTCGGCAAGCAGCCGGGAACCATCGCCGAGATGAAGCAGTGCGTCGAGGTCGTGCGTTCACTCGCGCGGGGCGAGACGGTGGCGTACCGCGGGCAGCAGTTGAAGTTCGCCTGGGTCGAGAACGGCGAACTCGAGCTCTGGGTGGCGGCGTACGGGCCGAAGGCGCTGGCGGCGACCGGTGAGGTCGGCGACGGCTACATCCTGCAGCTCGCCGACCCGGACATCGCTGCGTGGATGATCGCCGCCGTACGACGCTCTGCCGAGCAGGCCGGCCGCGATCCCGACGCGATCACCTTCTGCGTGGCGGCCCCGGCGTACGTCGGTGACGATCTCGCCCACCAGCGCGACCAGACCCGCTGGTTCGGCGGGATGGTCGGCAACCACGTGGCCGACATCGTCGAGCGGTACGGCGCGTCCGGCCAGGTGCCGGCGGCCCTGACCGGCTACATCGCCGGCCGCAAGGGCTACGACTACGCCGAACACGGTCGCGCCGGGAACACCCACACCGACTTCGTCCCCGACGAGGTGGTCGACCGATTCTGCATCCTCGGCCCGGTCGAGAACCACCTGGCCCGGTTGGAAGAACTCAAGTCCATCGGCGTCGACCAGTTCGCCCTCTATCTTCAACACGACGCCAAGGAAGACACCCTCGCTGCCTATGGCAAGGACATCATCCCGGCATTCTGAGCTGTGGCTAGGACTGCCTAGCCACAGCTCAGGTTGTCAGCGGGCGACCGGCCCTGGGCGGTAGTAGAGGTCGGTGCCGGCCCACGGGATCGTGTCCTGGGTCGGGCGCAACGGTTTGGCTGCAACGAAGTTGGTGGCGTCGTCGATGCTGCCGGTGCCGTCGTAGGCGGCTCGCAGCGGGTAGGCGAAAACCGGGCGGGACCGGGTGACCGCGTGGGTGGCCGGGTCGACCGCGGTGGCGATGATCCGGTCGGGAGCATCGCTGTGTTCGACCCAGTCGACCAGCGCGGGGATCGGATCGAGGTCGGTCAGCTTGTAGCCGCCGAGCTGGCAGTGGTACTTCGTCGGAACCATGAACAGCCGCGCCCATTTCTGCGTGGCAGCACGGCCGCCGTTGGCTCGCGTCAGCCGGTCGTAGTAGTCGACCGTGCTGACCGACGGGACAGTCTGGTCGTCCCAACCGTGCCAGATGATCAGCTTGCCGCCGGCCCGGTGGAAGGCGGACAGATCAAGGCTCATCGCATTGCCCTTCACGCCCTCAGGAGTCAGTCGCCGCAGCTCGGCCACGGTGAACTCGAGGTCCTTGATCGACGAGTGCGGCGTACCGATCGAGTAGCCGAGGTACTTGAGGTAGTTGTCCGGCAGCGGTGCCAGGAACGAGCCGTAGACCGGGTCCGGGATGATCGCGCCGTTCCACGCCAGTTCGGATCCCCGCGATTCCCAGCCCGGGTAGAGGCGAACGCCGCGCGCGTCCGTCAGCCCGCGATAGAGCTGCCGCACGATTGCCACCTGCGCGGGCGTCAAGCACTGATCGTTGTCGGAACCGGCCGGGCACTGCAGCGCCACCGGGTCGTAGCGGCAGGCCCGGGGGTCGTCGATCTGCCCATCCGTCAACCCATCCAGCCGATCACAAGCAGCCAGTACTGCGTTGTGCAGCGCGGGCAGCTTGCCGGCGGTCAGCACCGGGCTGCCGTCGGGGCGGACGTTCATCGTCGCCAGCCAGGTGTGGTACATCCCGATCAGCGGACCCATCATGTTGACCGGTGCACCGGCGACGATCCCGTCGAAGTCGTGCGGATAGCGCTGCGCGAGCAGGAGTCCCTCGCGGCCGCCGGTCGAGCAGCCGGCGAAGTACGATCGTTGCGGCGCAGAGCCGTAGTACGCCTCGATGATCTGCTTGGAAGCGACCGAGACCACGTGGGGAGCGCGGAAGAAGTAGTCGTCACGAGCCGCCTGGTTGTTGGCCGCCCAGGTCCCGTCGGTGATGTTGAACGGGAATCCGCCCTGCCCGACGTGGCCGTCGTTGGTCGACGCCACAGCGAAGTCAGCACCCGCGGGCGCACATCCCCGGATGATCGGGTCCTGGACCACGCCACAGAGCCCGTCGCAGCCGTACTGCAGATAGCGACCGGCGTAGGTGTCACGTGGCAGCCGGAGTTTGAACCCGACGGCAGGTTCGACGAAGCCCTCGACCTCGCAGTACGCCGGGCTGCCTGCGATCTCTGTTGCCTTCTCGACGTGCGTGCGCGCGCCGGGGATCTCGAAGACCCGCTGCAGCTCCGAACAGCTACGGATCGTGCTGGTGGTCGGTGGTGGACTGGCTGCGTTGCTGGGCGTCGGCGCCAGGATGGCGGCTGCCAGGGCGCCGACGACCAGCAGGATTGCTCTGTTGCGCATGGTGGACTCCTCACTCGGTGGAGCGGCGTTGAGGGGTGCCGCTGCCAACGCGTCGTACGAGGAGATCCAGAATCGACAAAAGTGTTTACGGGAAGCGGAAGAGGCCGTTCGGGTCGTAGGTGGTGCGGATCTCGGCCAGCCGGCTGAAGGTTTCGGCCGGCCAGCTGGCCTCGTAGCTTCCCGGAAGCTCGAGTCCGCCGGCGAAGTTGATGTTGGTCTCGGCGGAGATCCAGGGCGCGAGCTGCTTGAGGATGCCGTCGACCAGGGGCGGCAGCGCCGTGTCGAAGAGGCTCGGGTCCGGCACGCCGATGATCGACAGGCTGTACTCCGCGGTGCGCCCGCCGACCGCGCTGCCCTCGGGCACGTCGCGGTGGGTGGCGCCGCCGAGGTGGCGCAGCTCGACCAGGATGAGCGGCAGCTGCTGTTCCGGGCCGACCACCTCGAGCAACGTCTTGGCGAAGCCGTCGTCGAGGCCACCCAGCATCACGCCGCGCACCCAGCCGGGGCCGGGATCCGTCGGGTCGTTGTGGATCTGCGCGATGTCGGCGGCCTGCATCTCCCCGACGGCATCGATCAGCCGCGGCGCGAGATCACGCAGCGGCTGGAGCAGCCGCTCGCCCTCGGCGGAGTCGCCGACGAAGGCGTAGCGCAGGTTCAGCGTCGTCTTGCCCCGCAGCGGTTCGGGGATGAAGTCCATCGGTGGCAGCCGGAGGATCGCGACCGACGTGGAGACGGACTCAGGTGCCGTTGTCGTCCAGTCGAGCCAGGCGGTCAGCACCGGCGCGAGGTGCTCGGTGTCGAAGAACATCGAACCGCCGTACAGGGTGGTCAGCGGCACCAGTTCGAAGTCCATCGAGGTGACGACGCCGAAGCCACCCTTGCCGCCGCGCAACGCCCAGAACAGGTCCGGGTTCTCGTCCGCGTTGGCCGAGACGACAGTGCCGTCGGCAGTGACCAGGCGGAAGCCGCGGGCCCAGTCCGAGGAGAACCCGTACGTCCGGGCGAGTGGGCCAAGGCCGCCGCCGAGCGTGTAGCCGATGGTGCCGACGCTGGCGGCCGCTCCGGTGATCGGGTGCAGGCCATGCTCGGCCGCGGCCGCGACGACCTTCGCCCAGTCGCACCCGGCGCCGATGTGGGCGATCCGGGTCTCGGCGTCGATGGAGAGGTCGTTGAGACGGGACGTGGTGATCAGGATGCCGTCGGTGACCGCCATGCTCGGCGTGGTGCCGTGGCCGGTCGCCAGAACACGCACCGGTACGGCGTGCTTCGCCGCGACCCGGACGGCCGCGGCGACATCGTCTTCGGAGGTGGCGCCGACGGCGACCTCGGGAGTGTGAACGGCAATCGTGTTGTGGGCGGCGACCTCGTCGGTGAAGCCTTCGTCACTGCGGGTCAGAACCGGGCCGGCAATGGTGGAACGGAGCTCGTCGATCATGGGCCCAGTCTGTATCGCCGGTGGGTCACAGGTCTCGCGGTTTACTCGCTGATGCCGGAGCGCTCCACACCCTCGACGATCCAGCGCTGCAGGAAGATGAACATGATGACGAGCGGCAGGATCGCGATGGCGGCCGCGATGAACAGCTCGGACAGGTTGATGGTCTGCGCGGTGAGAAACGTGGAGAGCGCGATCTGCACGGTCCAGGAGTTCTGGTCCGGCGCGATCACCAGCGGCCAGAGGAACGCGTTCCACGAACCGATGAAGGTGATCGTGCCGATCGCGGCGATGAACCCCTTCGAGTTCGGCACCACGATCCGCCAGAACGTTCCCCAGTACGCCGTACCGTCGAGCTCCGCTGCTTCCTCCAGCTCCCTGGGGAAGTTCAGGAAGTACTGCCGGAAGAGGAAGGTCGCGAACGCCTGGAACAGCCCGGGCACGATCAGGCCGCGCAAGGTGCTCACCCAGCCGAGCGACGAGACCAGCACGAAGCTCGGTACGAACGTCACCGCGGCCGGGATCAGCAACGTCGCGACGATGAAGTAGAAGACCGCATTCGCATACCGGAAAGGGATCCTGGCCAGGCCGTAGCCGGCGAGACCGGAGATCACCAGTACGCCGATCGTCTGCACCACCGCGATGACGAGGGAGTTGACCAGACTCCGCAGCATCGGGACGGCCGGATCGTTGAACAGGTCGGTGATGTTGCTCCACTGCAGCGACGACGGGAACAGCTTCCAGGTCGGCGAGGTGATGTCGGCCTCGGTGGACAACCCGTTGCGCAGCAGGAGATAGAAGGGCAGCAGGAAGAAGAGGGCGCCGACGCCGAGTACGACGTACCGGATGACTGAGCCGGCCTTGTCGGCGCCGGAGCGCTGGATGTTCGCCATCTCAGTCCTCCCTCCGGCCGAGGCCGAGGATCCGGTTCTGGCCGAGCGCGACGACGGCGATCAGCAGGGTGAGAATCACGGCGCCCGCGCTGCCGTGCCCGAAGTCCTGGCCCTGCCCGAGCGCCGCGTAGTACAGATAGACGAGCGGCGGACGCGCGTACGGCGGGTACTGGCCGGAGCTCGACAGGAGGTTGTAGAACTCGTCGAATGCCTGGAACGCGTTGATCAACAGCAGAAGCAGCACTGCGGTCGACGTCGTGCGGAGTCGCGGGAGGGTGATGTAGCGCAGGACCTTCCAGCCGGTGGCGCCGTCGATCGCGGCGGCCTCGTAGAGCGACGGCGAGATCCGCTGCAGGCCGGCCAGGAACAGGATCATGTAGAACCCGGCCTGCAGCCACATCCGCGCGGTCACGATCACCAGCCAGTACCAGGGGGGCTGGGTGACCGAGAGCCAGGCGATCGGGTCGATCCCGAACCAGCCGAGCACGGTGTTCATCAGGCCGAACCGGACGCCGGAGAAGATCGAAAGTTTCCAGATCAGCGACGCCACGACGTACGAGCAGGCCGTCGGCAGGAAGTAGACCGAGCGGAAGAAGGTCTTCGCGAAGCGCGCCCGGTTCACCAGCAGGGCCAGGCCGAGCGACACCACGAAGGTGGTCGGCACGATGAACAGCGCGAACAGGATGAAGGTGCCGAGACTGGACCGGAACGACGCGTCCCGGATCATGTCCAGGTAGTTGCCGATGCCAACGAACTTGCTCGGCGTGACCGTGTTGTGCGCGTCGAAGAAGCTCAGCACCACCGACCAGATGATCGGGATGTAGACGAACACGACCAGGCCGAGCACGAACGGCCCGACGAAGATGCCGAACCACAGGTTGCGGTCGTAGCGGCCCCGCAACCTGGTGGTCAGTGATGCGGACATCAGCCGTTGATGCGCTTGAGTTCGGCTTCGACGACGGCCTTGACGGCCTTGAGTTCGGTGGCCGGATCGGAGCCGTTCTTGATGATCCGGTTGAGTGCGTCCGAGTACGCCGTACCGGACTTCGGGGTCCACAGCAGTGGGGTCTGGGCGTGGCCGTTCTCGTTGACGAACCTTGCCGCGTCGGCCGCCGGGCCGGTCTTCAGCTTGTCGGCCTTGTCGATCAGGCTCTTGCGGGCCGGGATGTGGAAGCCGTACGACTGGGCCCAGTCGAGTTGCTTGTCGGTCTGGTCGACCCACAGCCACTTGACGAACTTCTTCGCCGCGTCGACATTCTTCGACTTCGCGCTGACCGCGGAGGCGTAGGCACCGACCGGGACACTGGGTGCGCCGGTGGTCGCGTTCAGCTTCGGCCAGGGCAGCACGCCGAAGTCGTCGGGGAACGCCTTCTGGATCTGCGGGAAGGTCCACAGGCCGGTGAACTGCATCGCGGTCAGGCCCTGGGTGAACGCCGACGGGTCGGACCAGTCGGTCGGTGCCCCGAGCAACAAAGACTTGCTGGTGAACAGTTCGCGGAGCTTGCGCAGCGACTCGACCGCGGCCGGGTCGTCGAAGCCGAACTGGTTGTCCTCGGTGAGGTAGTCGAGCCCGGCCGACCACAACGCCGGGCCGCCGAGGATGCCGACGCCGCCGTCGTTGCCGACGAACAGGCCCTTCACCTTGTCGGTGGTGAGCTTCTTGGCCGCGGCCAGCAACTCGTCGACGGTCTGCGGTGGCTGGATGCCGGCCGCCGAGAGCAGGCTCTTGCGGTAGACGAGCAACTGCATGTCGGTGACCTGCGGGATGCCGTAGAGCTTGCCCTGGTAGGTCAGCCGGGAGATGAGCGATGGCGTGAAATCGCTCTTGGCGTCACCGAGCAGATCGCTCAGGTCGACCACCTGACCGCCCTTGATCATGTCGATGGTCGGGCCGTTGCCGTACTCGAACACGTCCGGGCCGCCGTCGGTGAGCAGAGCCGATGCGGTCTTCTTGTCGTAGTCGCCAGGTGACCACTGCACGGTCACGGTGGCGTCGCTGTACTCCTTGGCGTACTTCTCGACCGCCTGCTGCGTGCCCGCTTCGCCGTACTGGTGGTACCACTGCGCCAACGCAGGCTTCCCGCCACTGGAACCACCCGACGAGGAGCGCCCGGTATTGGACCCGCACCCGGCCACCGCCAGCGCCGCCAGCCCACCCCCTACCGCCAGAAACTTCCTGCGCCCGATCCCGTTGCCCTCAGCACCCGACATCTCGCACCCTCCACACTCCGGCGCAGCCCGACCACCGCGCGTCACCCACCCGACCTTACGACCGACCAGGGCCCTCCGGTCTCCATTTCCACACCCCGGAAACCGCAGCCGCCTCGCGAACGGATCGAGGCGCTCCTCGACGATCCGTATGCACTCGGCGTCGGACCCGACATCTCCGACCCCGAGATCATGCGCGGGGCCTACCGTTGAGCACTCTGTCAGGCGGAAGGTTGTACTTGGTTGACACAACGGCGCATTCTCGCGGCGAGTACCCGTCGGTGCGATCTATCCTCGCGGGTCTGATTGTCGATCAGAGTGCTGCCACGTGTGTCACGATCGATCTGAGTGTTGGGTATTCCGGTCGGGATCTGGCTGATGTCCAGGCGATTGCTGACCGAAGAAATTCGCTGTATATCAGGCTTCCGATGAATGAGTCGATAGCGGACCGGGCCCGCGAGACTCAGGTTCGGATGGCGGCCCGAGGTCAGCACCGCAGTGCTCAAGCGGTAAACGTTCTGACGGCGGCGGTGGCTGCGTACCACAATGCGGTGATCCTGCATTTTGACGCCGACTTCGAGCACATTGCTGCGGTGACTGGGCAGCCCCATCTGTGGGTGGCGCCGCGGGGAAGCCTGGACTGACAATCGGCCGCCGGACGTGCCGACGCCCGGCGTTGTGGTCCGGGGGACCTGGCGCCGGGCGTCGGGTGGGTCAGGCTGTGCAGCGGTTGGAGGCTGCGGTGCTGCCGCCGTCGTTCAGGTTGCCGTTGTACATCCAGCCTTCGATGGTGGTGTTGGCGATGCGGACGTGGGTCCATCTGTTGCCTTCTCGGTTCAGGACCCAGCAGTGGTAGAAGAGGTCCTTCGAGGTGTCGACCTGCTTCACCACGTCGCAGGACTGGTACGGGCCGGTCCGGATCGGCGACGAGTTGGTGACCCGGCCGGCTCCGGCGCTCAGGTTCTGCCAGGCGGGGTGGCTGCCGCAGTCGGCACTGGCCGACTGGGCGTTCAGGGCGAAGAACCCACCGGCCAGGAGCGGCAAGGTGACTGCTGCGGTCGTGATGCGGCGCATGCTACTCGGAGTACTCATCTGTATCTCTCCCGTAGTCGAGGGGCGGTCGCCGAGACATTAGCCGGGAAAAACGGGTGCTGAACAGACCTTCTCCGAAGTTTTTTGCCCTATTTCTGCGGTCAAACGATTGTTTTTCACAATGGATACAACGGGTATCTCTCAGGCGTCGGAAAGGCGGGCGATCGTGGCACCTGCCCGGCGGACGATCGGCACCGGACCGGCCGGGAGAACGTCGCCGATGAAGGTGTAGTGCTTCAGGATCTCGGGGTCGACATCGCCCGGGCGGGAGCGGGTGTGGTCCCGGACCCAGTCGATGATGTCGCCCCAGCCGGGAGCGGCCAGCGAGCCGCCGAAGTGCTGGACCGAGAGGCCGGCGCAGAGGTTTCCGAAGGCGAGCCGGTGGGCCAGCGGCCAGTCGCGCAGGGTGCCGAGGACCAGGGACGCCAGGAAGACATCACCCGCGCCGGTCGGGTCGTACGAGCGGACCGGCAGCGCAGGGATGTGCTCCTCCTCGCCGGTCGTGGAGTCGATCGCCAGTACGCCGTCCGCGCCGTTCGTCACCACCGCGAGCGGGACCCGCTCGGCCAGCTTGTGCAGCGCGGCCTTCGGGGTGTCGGTCCGGGTGTACGCCATCGCCTCGCCCGCGTTCGGCGTGAAGGCGTGGAAGCCCTCCAGTACGTCGAGCACCGCAGGCGACCAGACGTCGGTCGGATCCCAGCCCACGTCGCCGAACAGCAAGGCGCCCGACTGACGCGCCTCGGCCGTCCAGCTGGGCAGTTCCTCGGCGACCGGCACGATCGCGGACCTGGTCCGCAAACCAGGCCCGACCAGCTTGCTCGGGTCACCCGGCGCTTCGTGCGCATGGGTGACCATCGCGCGGTCCCGGTCGATCGACATCGAGACCGTGACGGGGGAGTGCCAGTGGCCGATCCGGCGCGAGTGCGACAGATCCACCTTCTCCTGGTCGGCCAGCGTCCGCCAGCAGAAGTCGGCGTACACGTCGTCGCCGAAGACGGCGGCCAGCCCGCTGCGCAGGCCGAGCCGGCTGGCGGCGATGGCGAAGTTGGCGACGCCGCCGGGGCAGGAGCCCATTCCTTCGGCGAAGATCTCGGTTCCGGTGGTCGGGGCGGACTCCAGACCGGTCAGCACGATGTCCAGGAACACCGTGCCCTGCACGAACACGTCGTAGCAGTCCGGTTCGTCCATCATCTCGGTCCTGCTCCCATTTGTCGGTGGCGGGTGATGTGCTGTCCTTCGTAGCATCATCGTCCGGTCATCACCACGGATTTGGGAGAACAAGAATGCTTTGTGAGGTGTGTCGGTGATCCCGACCTGGATCTCGGTGGTCGGGGTGGTGATGACCGTGCTCAGTCCGGTGCTCGCGCTCGGTGGGGTAGCGCTGGGTGGCTACCTGACCCGCAAGTCCGATCGCGAGCTGGACACCTGGCGGCATCGCGAGGAGACGATGCGGATGGTCCGCTGGGCCGTCGAGCAGATCCTCGAGGGCGACGAGGCGGGCACCGACGCCGGGGTGGTGACGCTGCGCTCACTGATGCGCTCGGAACTGTTACAACCGGAGGACTACGACCTGGTCGCCGCGCTGACAGCGGCCGTAGCGATCGACCGGGTCGGCCCGGCCGCGTACGCTGAACTCGCGGATGCTGATACCGAAATTGTCGAGGGAGGCGCCGATGAGTGAGAAGAAGACCGTCCGGGTCTCCCGGCAGGCCGTCGAGCTGGCCCGGTTGCACGTCGAGGCCGCCCGCAAAGCCGGCCGCAAACCGGAACCCGGCCTCGCCCGGATCGCCACCGCGCGCCCCGAGCCCACTCCGAGCTGACCCGCGTACGCAGTACAGGCGATTTGTCCGTACTACGTACGCCACTCGCTGCCTGGCGCGGCTAGGTCTCGCGGCACGCCGTGGAGCACCTACACTGATCGACGGCCGCTCCGGTGGCGTACGGTGCCCTCGTGGTGACCTCTACGTTGCTCCCTGTTCCCGACCACGGCCGGACTGAACCGTGATCCGCTTCGAGAATGTTTCCAAGACGTACGAAGGCCAGTCGAAGGCTGCCCTGCTGAACGTCGACGTCGAGATCGAAAAAGGCGAGTTCGTCTTCCTGGTCGGCACCTCCGGGTCCGGCAAGTCGACGTTCCTGCGCCTGGTGCTGCGCGAGCACCGGACCTCCAAGGGCCACATCATGGTGGCCGGCAAGGACCTGAACCGGCTGGCCAGCTGGCGGATCCCGCAGATGCGCCGGCAGATCGGCACCGTCTTCCAGGACTTCCGGCTGCTGCCGAACAAGACCGTCGCGGAGAACGTCGCGTTCGCGCTGCAGGTGATCGGCAAGCCGCGCCAGCACATCCGCAAGACCGTGCCCGAGGTGCTCGAGCTGGTCGGTCTGGACGGCAAGGAGGACCGGATGCCGGACGAGCTGTCCGGCGGTGAGCAGCAGCGGGTCGCGATCGCCCGCGCGTTCGTGAACCGGCCGATGATCCTGATCGCCGACGAGCCGACCGGAAACCTCGACCCGGGTACCTCGATCGGCATCATGAAGCTGCTGGACCGGATCAACCGGACCGGCACCACCGTCGTGATGGCCACCCACGACGTGTCGATCGTGGACCAGATGCGCAAACGCGTGATCGAGCTGGAGAACGGTCATGTCGTCCGCGACGAGTCGCGCGGCGTCTACGGCTACCAGCACTGAGGCCGCCCTAGTGGTCCACCTGACCTACGACGTTACGGACTGACCTGTTATGCGCTTGAACTACATCCTCTCCGACCTCGGCATCGGGCTGCGCCGGAACCTGTCGATGACGATCGCGGTCGTCGTCACCATCTGGGTCTCGCTGTCGCTGTTCGGCAGTGCGCTGCTCGCCCGCGACCAGGTCGAGCTGATGAAGGGGAACTGGTACGACAAGATCCAGATCTCGGTCTTCCTCTGCACCAAGGACTCCGGCGGCCGCGGCTGCTCGGGGTCGGAGGTGACCACTGAGCAGAAGAACCGGATCAAGCAGGTGATCGAGTCGAGCCCGGACACCGCGCCCGAGGGCGTCTTCGGGGAGTCGAAGCAGGAGGCGTTCGACCAGTTCAAGAAGCTGTACAAGGACTCGCCGATCGTCTCCACGGTCACCGTGGACCAGATGCAGGAATCCTTTCGGGTCAAGCTGAGGGATCCACAGAGGTACCAGAACCTGGTCAGTGCGGTGGCCGGGTTACCCGGCGTCGATACGGTGCAGGACCTCAGACAGTATCTGGATCCACTCTTCAACGCGCTGAGCAAATTGAAATGGGCCACGCTCGCCGCCTCCGTGTTGCTGCTGATCGCGGCACTGATGCAGATCTCCAACACGATCCGCCTGGCGGCGTACGCGCGACGGCGAGAGATCGGCATCATGCGCCTGGTGGGCGCCTCGAACTTCTATATCCAGCTACCGTTCCTGCTGGAGGCCATGCTGGCCGCCTTGGTGGGCGCGGTCCTTGCCTGCGGCACCTTGTGGCTGGGCGTCTTCCTGTTCGTCAAGAAACAGGCCGAGGAGACCTTCCGGGTCTGGCAGTGGGTAGGAGTGGCCGAAACCTTCCGCGCCACCTTGATCATGGTCGTGGCCGGTCTGGTGCTGGCGATCATCCCGACATTCCTCACAACGCGGAAATACCTCAAAGTCTGACCCGGCGGGCTTATGGTCGGTGACTAGTACGTCACCAATACCCATAGCAAGGGGTCGACTGTGGTCCCGCACTTCCCCGGTGCGAACCCGCGCAAGCGGGAGAGCATCAAGCGAGACGACAGCATCGGCGCCACCGCCGTACCGGACGGACGGTTCCTCAGGCGACGCCTGGGTGGCCCGCCCGGCCGGCAGACGGTCATCGCCGCTTGCTGCGTTGTCCTGTCCCTGTCCGCCGGAGTTCTGGCGGCGGTCCCCTCTGCCCAGGCAGATCCACCGGACCCCGCCGCGAAGAAGAAGCAGCTCGACTCGCAGATCCAGAACCAGCGCGGCGAGCTGAACGAGGCGTCCGACGAGCTGGCCAAGTCCGTCACGGCGTACACCCAGGCCGAGGCCGCCTATCAGGCCGTCCAGGCGAAGTACGCCGTTGCCCAGGGCAAGCTCGCCGCCGCGAAGGCGGCCGATCTGGTTGCCGCGAGCAAGCTCAAGGCCGCCGAGGCAGCTTTGCAGACAGCGCTGGACCAGGTCGCCGCCGGTGAGAAGCTCATCGAGGCGAAGAAGGCCGTCGCGGGTCGCGCCGTCAGATCGGCGTACCAGCAGCAGAACAGCCTGGTGGGATTGAGCATCGTACTGCGGGGTGCGTCGCCGGCCGACCTGGCGACCGGGATGCAGGTGCAGCGCAATGTGTTCGGCATCCAGGGCAACGCGATCACCAACCTGAACAACGCCCAGGCGCAGCTCGCGAACAAGCGGGTCAAGGTGCAGGCGGCGGAGCGGGCAGTCGAGGCGCAGCGCGCCGAGGCGGCCCGGACGGTCAAGGAGGTCACCGCGCTCACGCTGCAGGTGGCCGCCGACAAGGCCGAGGCGGCCAAGGTCGCCGCTACCCGGCTGGTCGCGCAGCAGGCTGCCGAGAAGGAGAAGAACAGCGAGCAGGCGCAGTACAACGCGCTGCTGGCCGAGCGGAGCCGGGTCGAGCAGATCCTGATCGCCCGGGCCCGGGCGGAGAAGGCCGCGGCCGCGCGGCGGAAGGCTGCCCGCGAGGCGGCCGAGCGGGCGAAGGCGAAGAAGGAGCACCGGCCGCCGCGGGACGTCCCGGACGATCCGGGCAACTCGTCGGGCCTGAGCTTCCCGATCGACACCTACATCACTTCGCCGTACGGGATGCGTTTCCACCCGATCCTGCACGTGTGGAAACTGCACGACGGCACGGACTTCGGCGCGGGCTGCGGTACGCCGATCCACGCCGCCGCGAGCGGGGTGATCACCGACCGTTACTACAACGGTGGCTACGGCAACCGGTTGTTCCTGTCGAACGGCGTGATCGACGGGTCGTCGATCACCACCGTGTACAACCACCTGTCGCGGTACAAGGTGCGTGTCGGCCAGCACGTGTCGAAGGGCCAGGTGATCGGGTACGTCGGAACCACGGGCTACTCGACCGGCTGCCACCTGCACTTCATGGTCTACCAGGACGGGCGCGTGGTTAACCCGATGAAATGGTTGTAGGCGACCTGAGATACTGGTCGGATGGTGAAACAGACCGGCCACAAACCGATCGCGCAGAATCGTAAGGCGCGACACGACTACCACATCGACGACGTGGTGGAGGCCGGACTCGTGCTGACCGGGACCGAGGTGAAGTCCCTGCGGCTGGGCCGGGCCTCCCTCGTCGACGCGTTCGCCGCCGTCAAGGGTCGCGAGCTGTGGCTGCAGGGGATGCACATCCCGGAGTACACGCACGGCACCTGGACGAACCACGAGCCGCGCCGGACCAGGAAGCTCCTCCTGCACAAGGACGAGCTGGAGAAGCTGATCAAGGCCGTCGAGCAGCAGGGCGTCTCGCTGATCCCGCTGTCGCTGTACTTCAAGGACGGCTACGCGAAGGTCGAACTCGCGACCGGCCGCGGCAAGAAGGACTACGACAAACGGCATGCCCTGGCCGAACGGCAGTCCAACCGCGAAGCACAGCGAGCCCTGGCCGACCGCAGCCGCCGGTAGCGGTGCGGGTCGGCTCAGGGGCTGGTCCGGGCTGAACCCGATGGGGTGAGGGGAGTCGCGGCGGGAGAGTGGGTGCATGTCCACTTCTGACCTGCTGGTGACGCCGGCCCAACGGGACCGTGCGGTCGAGATTCTGCAAGAGATGTATGCCGACGGCCGGCTGGATCATGGCGAGTTCGACACCAGGATCGAACTGGCGTTGAAGGCGCGGACCCGGGCCGAGCTCAACGGCACCTTCAACGGACTGGTCTCGCGGCCGGTCCCGACGTACGCGCCGGCGGCCTTCACCCGGCCCACCCAGCTGCAGCGGCGGCCCAGCTCCGGCCGGGGGATGGGCACGATCGCGCACTGGCTCGGCTATCCGACCTTCTTCGTCGGGCCGGCGTTGGTCGTCGCGACCGCCGGCAAGGAGAACCCGGTGGTCCGCAAGCACGCGGTCGAGGCGCTGAACTTCCAGCTCACCACGGTGATGGTGTTCGCGCTGTTGGGGATCGTGACCGGGGTGACCGAGGGGTTCACCGGGTTCCTGTTCCCGATCGTCGGGCTGTTCTGGTTCGTGCTGACCGGGCTCGGCGGCCTGGCCACCGCGCTCGGCTCCGACTTCCGCTATCCGTTCACCCTCCGGCTGATGCGCTGACCCTGTCGCGGGGGGAATCCCAGGTGCGGGTGGGTTGTTGGAGTTGGTAGTGTTGGTGGTCTGCGGTCAGGCCGTGGACTGTTTGACAACTCAACATGGGGGTGAACGGTTTCGACTTTGGACGGACGAGTGAAGAGAAGCGGGCCGAGGATCCAGGGTTATCTCGTAAACGATCTCTGGAAACCAATAACTGCCGATGCAAATCAGCAGCACTTCGCTCTCGCCGCCTGACGGCCTGAGCCATTGAAGTGGGTCAGCCCGGGTTTGCTTCCGACCCGGATCCTGGCCTCAGCTAGGAAGCTTGCTTCGTCAACCCGGTCACGGGGTTGACGCGGGACATTCACAGTGACTGAGCCTGTCAGCAACCCTGTCTGTGGGAGTGCTGGGGCCGAGAAAATCGCTTAACAGACTGCGCCCGGAGAAGTCTTCACTCGACGCTGAAGGACGCGGGTTCGATTCCCGCCACCTCCACCCCTTGTGAGTTACCGAGAAGTGCCTGGTCAGAGCAACACCGACCAGGCACTTCGTCGTTCCACGCCCGCTTCCTGCCGCCTATTGGCCGGCTAGGTTGGCGACGGCTGGGGCGAGGGTGTCGGCGAAGTCGGCGCCGATGACGAAGTAGGAGAAGCCGATCTCTTCGCGGCGCCGGTGGATCTCTTCGGCGGCTGCGATCGGGTCGCCCGGGAGGATGAGGAGTGAGTCGGCCGCGCGAAGGGCTGCGGTGTCGAGGTTGGGCGCCGCCATGAACGGAGCAACACCGTCACCGACGGCGGACACATGCAGGCCGAGTTCGATGTCCCGGCCGGCTGGAAGGTCACGGACCCGGTTCGTGGTTGCGGCCCGATCTTCTTCCGATGAGACGACGAACGTGATTGCGTCAGCGACTTCGAGCGCCAGCGCCTGCGATTTCGGTCCGCTCACCGCCATGACGACCGGCGTGTGCAGCTCAGGGCCGTCAAACCTCCGCAGCGCGGCCACGGTCTCGCGCATCCTGGCACGACGCTCAGCCGGAGAGACGGCCGGCAGCCCCAACTCGACCTCGATGCCCGGTCGGCCGGCACCGATGCCCATCTCGAAGCGGCCTTCGGTGAGTACTGACAGCGAGTGCGCCTCCCACGCCGTACTCCATGGTTCGCGCAGCGCGGCGGCATAGACCCATGAGCCGATCCGCAGGTCGGTGAGCGCGGCCGCGGTTGCCAGCGTGGGGCCAAGGGCTGGTTGCCAGGTAGGAACGTCGGGCATCAGCAAGGTGGAGTAGCCGCTGTCGGCGATGCGGCGCACACGGTCTCGCCACGCCGGCAGGTCGGAACCGATCGGCGCAACGACACCGAATCGGAAGGGCCTGGTTCCTCGGTCGTTCATCGTGGATCTCCTCGAGTCTGGGACCTCACCGGTCCGGTTGCTCTGTCCACGAACCAGCCACCCGGAATCCGACAATCCCCTTCGTGTCACATCTGGCGGTGCGGAACACTCTTGGGTCTCGGAGCTGAGGAGGCTGTGGATGGATGAGGCGACCAGTGTGTTCCTGCAGCATCGCGAGCTGTTGTTCTCGATCGTGTACAACATGCTCGCGAGCGTCGCCGACACCGAGGACGTGTTGCAGGAGACCTGGCTGAACTGGTCGTCGCGCGCCGGCATCGAGAATCCGCGCGCCTATCTGGTCCGCATCGCGGTCAACGCAGCGCTTGCCCGCCGTACCAGCCTCCAGCGGCGGCGTGAGCAGTACGTCGGGCCGTGGCTCCCCGAGCCGCTGATGACCGCCGAGCTGGATCCGGCCGACCGGACCGAGCAGGTGGAGACCGTTTCGATGGCGATGCTTGTCGTCCTCGAGACACTCAGCCCACTGGAACGCGCGGTCTTCGTCCTGTACGAGGTGTTCGGCTACTCACACCGCGAGATCGCGGAGATCGTCGATCGGACACCGGCTGCGATCCGGCAGCTGGCCCATCGCGCCAGGGAACACGTGCAGGCCAGACGGCCCCGGTACAAGGCCGCGCCTGCCGTCCAGTACGCCGTGACGGAACGGTTCGTCGCAGCTATTGCCGGCGGTGACCTGAACGCTCTGCTGGCCTTGCTCGCGCCGGAGGTGACGATGTGGGGCGACGGTGGAGGCAAGGCACGAGCGGCCGGATTGCACGCCGTACAGGGGCGCGACAAGATCGCCAACATTCTCATCGGGGAGTCGCTGCGTCGGCCGATCCCTTCGCTCGGTGTCCAGTACCGGACCGTCAACGGCGACCCCTCAGCGCTGCTGTTGTCCGGCGACAGCCTCTTCGCGGTGATCGTCCTCGACCTCGACGAAGACCTGATCGCCGGCATCTACGCCGTCACCAACCCTGACAAGCTTCCGTCGCTGTGACCATCAATCACCTTCGCCCCAAGGAGAATTCCATGCGTCGCTTCCTCTCCCTGCTCATCGCCCTCGCCGTTGCTGTCACTGCGGCACCGGCGGCAACCGCTCAGCCCGCCGTCACCGGTACGTACACGGTCTGGAGCTGGAATGTCGCCGGCTGGGCGATGAACAACGCATCGACCACCAACGGCATGGTGGCCGGCGCGGTCTCCTCCATCCAGAATCGCGGCGCCGACTTCGCAGTACTGAATGAGCTGTGCTGGCAGCAGTACAAGGAGATCCAGAGCAGGCTCGCAACGGCCGGCTGGCCGCAGGACAGCACCAACTTCTCCCGCTTCGAGAAGCAACGCGGGGACAAATGCAACAATCAGCCCTTCGGCGAGGCGATCTTCAGCAAGTTCCCGCTGGGACCGGTCGAATCGGTACTGCTCCCTCAGGACAAGTCCGACGAACAGCGCAAACTGCTCTGCGCTCCAATGCTCACCCAACCGCATCTGCGGTTCTGCGGCACGCATGTCAGCCCTTCGCAGGAGCCGACCAAGGACGGGCTGCACGACAACGCGAACGTGGCACAGCTCCAGACGATCCTCAGCAGGCTCGAAGCCCAGAACGCCAACGGTGACACGTCTTTGATCGCGGGCGACTTCAACGCCCAGCCGAACTGGGGCCGCCTGGACGACTGGTACGACGGCGATCTCGTGACGGACAACAACCAGCAGAACCGCGGTCAGTACCGCGAACTCGACGACACCGACCCGAGCTGCCCCGGCTACGGCGAAGCCACCACCGAGAACAACAACGACGGACCCTGCGACCAACCGACGAAGATCGATCTCGTCTTCGTCCGGAAGAACCATCTGGCCGGGCCCTACACCGCGGACTCCTTGGCCATCTCGCACAACTGCACCGGTGGCAAGGCGTGCTCGGACCACCGCATCATCACCGGCACAGTCGTCCTCAACATCCAAAGCTGAGGCGGATCATCGAGGCGGCCGCAGTACGGCGAACGGGTCGGTTACCGTCAGCTCGCGGGCGACGAACTTGTAGACGGTGGCGGGGCGGCCGCCGGACTGGCCGGGTGGGGCGGTCCGCTCGGTGGGGCCGATGACCTGTCGCCGGGTCAGCACCCGGGTCAGATTGGTCGCGCTGAGCTCATAGCCCAAGGCCGCGCTGAACAGGTCGCGGAGCTCGGCGATGGTGAACTCCGCAGGAGCCAGCGCGAAGCCGATGTTCGTGTACGAGAGCTTCGCGCGTAGCCGCGCCACGGCCGCCTCGATGAAGTAGTGGTGGTCGAACGCCGTACGCGGCAACTCGTCCACCCGGTGCCAGGAGGTGTCCGCCGGCAGATTCGGCTGTACGTCGGACGGAACGAGCCCGAGGTACGCCGTTGCGAGGACCCGCGCTCGCGGATCTCGATCGATCGCACTGTGGGTGGCCAACTGCTCCAGATGGGCGACGTCACGCACATCGACCTTGGCCGCGAGATGACCGGTGATCGCCTCCCTGAGCCGTTCGGTGGGTTGCACACCACCCCCGGGTAGCGCCCAGCGATACCTGAACGGGCTCTGGCCGCGCCGCCACAGCAGGACGCACAGATCGCCGTCACGGACGGAAAGCACCACCGCCAGCACCTCGTGCGGATAGCTGGGGATGTTCACCGGATCACTTTCCTTGGCGACGGGCATGTCGGTGATGGTACCGTCACCTTAGTTATCGCCTGACAGGCGAAAACTACCCGAGGGAAGGGAACAGGCAATGTCCATTGCCGAGAGCACTGCGACGACCTGGTCGGAAGAGGTCCGGCGGCTGGCCCGCGAGCGGGACGCGGTCGTCCTCGCGCACAACTATCAGGACCCCGCGATCCAGGATGTGGCCGATCATGTCGGCGATTCGCTCGAACTGTCGCGGCTCGCCGCCAGTACCGACGCATCCACCATCGTCTTCTGCGGCGTGCATTTCATGGCCGAGACCGCCAAGCTCCTCAGTCCGGACAAGACGGTGCTGATCCCCACCGCCCAGGCCGGGTGTTCGCTGGCCGACACGATCGACGCCGATCAGCTGCGGAGCTGGAAGGCCGAGCATCCCGGGGCCGCGGTGGTTGCCTATGTCAACACCAGTGCCGCGGTCAAGGCGGAGGCCGACGTGTGCTGCACGTCGTCGAATGCTGTGGCCGTGGTGGAGTCGATCCCGGCGGACCAGCCGATCCTGTTCCTGCCCGACCAGTTCCTCGGCAACCACGTACGACGGCAGACGGGGCGCGACAACATCCACGTGTGGATGGGTGAATGCCACGTCCACGCCGGGATCAGTGCGGCCGATCTGCGCGCTCAGGTGGCGGCCGATCCGGCGGCAGAGGTGCTGGTACATCCGGAGTGCGGCTGCGCGTCCTCGGCGATCTGGCTCGCCGGTGTCGGCGATCTGCCCGCGGACCGGACCCGGATCCTGTCCACCTCCGGGATGCTCCGCGCCGCTCGGGACATGACCGCGAAGACGGCGCTGGTCGCGACGGAGATCGGCATGCTCCATCAGTTGCGCAAGGTCAACCAGCGGACGACGTTCCGGCCGGTGAACCCGAAGGCGTCCTGCCGCTTCATGAAGATGATCACGCCCGAACTGCTGCTGCGCTGCCTCCGCGAGGGCCGCGACGAGGTGGAGGTGCCGTTCGACATCGCCGAGCGCGCCCGGCAGTCGGTGGAGCGGATGGTTGCCATCGGCAACTCCGGCGGTGCTCGGTGAACCGATCCGCCAACGTCGTCGTCATCGGCAGCGGTGCGGCCGGCCTGTCGGCCGCGCTGGGCCTCGCGGCGACCCGGAACGTGCTCCTGGTCAGTGCCGGGTCCGGGAGTACGCCGTGGGCACAGGGCGGGATCGCCGCCGCGTACGGCGACGACGACCCGCTCGACCACGCCCACGACACCGAGATCGCCGGCGCCGGATTCTGCGACCCGCGCAGTGTCCGCGCCCTGGTCGAGGAAGGTCCACAGCGGCTTGCCGAACTGATCGCCCTGGGCGCTCGTTTCGACCGCGACGGCGACGGTGCACTGTCGAGAACCCTCGAAGGTGGCCACGACCGCCGCCGGGTTGTCCATGCCGGCGGCGATGCCAGCGGTGCCGAAGTTCATCGCGCGCTCCAGCAGGCAGTGCAGCTCGCCGGTGTCCGGACGGTGACCGGACGGGCAGTCGGCCTGATCAAGTCGGGCTCCGGACACATCGCCGGCGTACTCGTCGAGGAGGGCGCGGAGATCAGCCAGATCGACGCTCGCGCCGTCGTACTGGCCACCGGTGGGATCGGCAACGCCTACCTGGCAAGCACGAATCCGTCGACCGTCCGCGGTGACGGCATCGCCTTGGCGCTGCAGGCCGGGGCCTCGCTGGTCGACATGGAGTTCGTCCAGTTCCATCCGACCGCGCTCTTCACCGGCGACAGCACGGGTCAGCTCCCCTTGGTCACCGAGGCCGTCCGCGGTGAAGGCGCCGTACTCCGGGACGTAGCCGGCCGCAGGATCATGGCCGGCGTACACCCGCGGGCCGACCTCGCTCCGCGGGACATCGTTGCCCGGGCCATCGAGTCGACGATGCGGCGCGACGGGAGCGAGCACGTGTGGCTGGACGCCCGGTCGATCCCGGCGGAAACCATCCGCCGGCGGTTCCCGACCGTCCTGGCGTCCTGCCGGCGAATCGGCATCGACATGCTGACCGAGCCGATCCCGGTAGCCCCGGCCGAACACTTCCTGTGCGGTGGAATCCGGACGAACCGCGACGGCGCAACCGATGTGCCGGGTCTCTACGCCGTCGGCGAGGCCGCGGGCGGTGGCGTCCACGGAGCCAACAGACTGGCGTCCAACAGCCTGCTCGAAGGGCTGGTCTTCGGGCGGCGTGTCGCGACGGCGCTGACCCTAGACCTGCCCGCGGAGTCGTCCGGGCAGACCAGTCGGCTGACTTTGGCCGAGGACCGCGAACCGGAGAGGATCCGGGCGATCCTGACTGAACACGCCGGTATCCGCCGCGACGGCACCGGATTGCAGACCGCGTCAGATGAGCTCGAGTCGGCGGGAGACGGTCCGCTGGCGACGGTGGCGCGAACGGTCGTCGCTGCAGCGATCACCCGGGAGGACAGCCGCGGGTGTCACTGGCGCTCCGACCATCCAGCTACCGACGAACGGTGGAACCGGCATCTTGTCATCCGTCTCGACGAGGACGGTCGCCCAGCTGTGCGTCAGCTTCTCCACTCAGCCGCATCCTGAACACTCATCCCACCACTGGAGGTTTCCATGCCCAAGGGTTACTGGGTCAGCGTCTACCGCACCATTTCAGACCCTGAGAAGCTTGCTGCTTACAACGAGTTGGCCCGTACGGCGGTGCAGGCCTTCGGCGGGCGGACCCTCATCCGCGGCGGCCGGGTCGTCGCCCACGACGCCGGCATCGCCGAACGCACCATCCTGGTCGAATTCGACAGCTTCGACCAAGCCGTCGCGGCACGCGAGAGCCCGGCGTACCAGGAAGCGCTCGTGGCCCTCTCCGACGCCGTCGAGCGCGACTTCCGCATCGTCGAAGGCACCGACTGACCGAGCTCCAGCCTGGCCGGCTTCAGGGCTCAGCTGTTCGGGTAGAGGCCATTGAGGAGGTGGGCGATGGCTTCCTCGTGGGTGCGGAGGGTGAGGTTGGTGCTACTTGATGGTGGTTTCCTGGGTGTTGCCGTACTCCGGTAGGTCGCTGCGATCGCTGTGGAAGGTCCGTTGCTCGGTGAGCCTTCCGTTCTCACGATGTTGTCTCGCCGTCTACCAGCTCGTCTTCGCGGTAGCGATGGCCGCGGAGGCGGCCGGCTGGGGTTTCGTCGCCGGCCGGTTCGGCCTGACCACCACCTTGATCGCGGCCTCGGGCGGGATGATGATCAACATCGTGCTGGCGCGCGTACTACGGCTCACCGCCTTCCGTACGGCGATGCGCGGCGTCCGCGAGATCCGGGAACGCGACGGAGCCATCCACTGGGGGATCTTCCAGAGCCTCAGCGAACCTACTCTTCAGATCGAGAACTACCTGCTGTCGTCCTGGGCCGAGTACGAACGCCTCGTCGGCCGCGGAGTCGTGTCGGACGGTCCCGTCCTCGCCGCCGCCGAGCAATTCCACGCCGGCGAGGCCGCACCGCGAAGCAACCGCTTCCTCGGCCATCACTTCCGGTTGTTCCACACCACCTGACAAGGGGAGAGAAAATGAGCGAAGGACCAGCTGAGCTCGAAGAGCTGATGTGGAAGGCGAATCGCGAAGGAGACGCTGCCTTCTACGAGGACAGGCTCCGAGACGATGCGCTCGTGGTCAGCAAATACGGTGTGATGGACAAGGCGACCGTCGTACCGGGTATCGAGGCGAACCAGAATCCTTACCTGGCGACCGATCGCAGCGACCAGCGGGTGATTGCGATCGACGACGACACGGTGGTCGTGAGCTACCGCGTCGACGTCGTCGCCGTTGTCCAAGGCAACAATCTCCAGTTGCCGTCCTACGCCAGCACGATCTGGAACCGGGACGAGACCGGTCGTTGGTGGGCAGTCTTCCACCAGCAGACTGCCCTCTGATCTCGCGGTGTCAGCCGATGCCGTTCCTGATGGCGTCGATGATGCCCTGCTGGGTGACAGTGCGGGACGATCGGTTGAACAGACCGAACCCGTACCGCCCGTTGACGCCGTTGTCCCAGTAGACGGTGGCTGCGCCGTACTTCTTGGCCGTGGCCGCGATGGCCCGCGCGAAGTCGGCACGGTACCTGTTGCTGGACGAGTCGAACGAGGACTTGTCGATCGACCCGTACTCGCCGACAACCACTGGATACCCTCGTACGACGAAGGCGTCGTGCATCAGCTTCAGCTGCGCATCCAGATAATCTTCCTGTCCCCAGGTCGACCGTTTCGCCGGATTGGTCGCTCCGCGCCCCCACTGGGTGATCGTGCCGCTCTCTTCCCCAGCGAAATCCCAGGGCGAGTAGTAATGCACGGAGATCATGATCCGTTGTTCGCCGGCCGGAATACTGGACGAGCGGAACTGGTCGGTCGGAATCTTGAATCCGTAGTTCCCGGCGGTGTAGTCGATGTTCGTGTTCCAGCCGGGGACGAGCAGCCAGCGCGAAGAGTTGTTCCCGCCGGCCTTCCGGACGGTGTCCACGAAGATCTGGTTGTAGGCATTGATGTTCGAGTAGCACGGCTGCGTCGGCGTACCGTACTGCCCGTCGAATTCCTCGTTCATCGATTCGAGGATCAGCCGGGAATCGTAGTTCTGGAACCTGGACGCGATCTGCTGCCAGACCTTCTGGTACTTCGCCTTGATCGTCGTCTGGTCGGCTGCGTCACAGATCAGCCAGGAGCCGGGGACCGACTTGTAACCGTCGCCATGCAGATTGATCATGACGTTCATGCCCCGGTTGTAGGCGTAGTTCACGACCTCCTGGACTCTGTTCAGCCAGGCCGAGTTGATGGTGTAGTTCGGCCCGGACCCGATGAAATTCAGATAGGAGACCGGGATCCGGATCGACTTGAATCCGGCCGCCTTGACCTTGTCGATCAGCGCTTGCGTCACGGCCGGATTGCCCCACGCCGTCTCACTGGGGGTTCCATTGGAGCTGGCCTCCAGCTGGTTGCCTAAATTCCAGCCGGCGCCCAGGTCGGCAACTACCTGTGCGGCGCCTGACTGTGCGCTGGTTCCGGCCGAGGCTTCATTCATCAAGGCAGGTGTGGAGGCGGAGACGGCCAGCACCGCGGCCAGCACCGCGAGCCTGATTTTCGCTGTTCTCGAACCCATGCGAATCGCTCACTTCCTGTTCGGTCGAACGAAGCATCGAAGCGCTTCGACGACAGGGGGCGGGTATTCCTGGAAGAGCTGCTCGGAGTGGGCCGGATCTTAAGCACGCCCGGATCCCGGTGACAAGAGCTCGACAACCCCCGGCCGATCAGCAGGCTGTTAGCAGACCATTGCGCTCCGTTCGGGCCGGGGTTATGTTAGCGCTCACATTCGCCTCCCTGGTGGTTGCGAATCACCGCCCCGGTTACGCGTTGGCGTGCCGGTGAGTCATGCCCGGCCGAGGATCCGGCCCGGGCGTCCGGACGCAACGGAAGGATTGAACAATGGCACGAAGGTCGAGATTCTCGCCCCTGCGGGCGGCCGTCGCGGTCGCCCTCAGCGCCGGCACCCTCGTCGCGAGCCTGCTGGTCGCCGGCAGCGCGTCACAGGCCGCGACGCAGGGGCCGTGCGACATCTACGCAGCCGGCGGTACGCCGTGCGTGGCCGCGCACAGCACCACCAGAGCCTTGTACGGCTCCTATAACGGCGCCCTCTACCAAGTGAGGCGCGCGTCGGACAACGCCACCCGGGACGTCGGTCCGCTGACCGCAGGTGGGGTCGCGAATGCCGGGACGCAGGACTCGTTCTGTGCGGGAACCACCTGCCTGATCACGATCATCTACGACCAGTCCGGCCGGAACAATCGCCTCACGCAAGCGCCTCCGGGCGGCTTCAGCGGACCGGCCGCCGGCGGCTACGACAACCTCGCCAACGCCACCGCGGCACCGATCACCGTCGGCGGCCACAAGGCGTACGGCGTCTATGTTGCCCCCGGCACCGGTTACCGCAACAACAACACCAACGGCGTAGCGACCGGTGACCAGTCGGAGGGCATGTACGCCGTCTTCGACGGCACCCATTACAACGGCGGCTGCTGTTTCGACTACGGCAACGCCGAGACCAACAGCCGCGACAACGGCAACGGCACGATGGAGGCCATCTACTTCGGCAACAGCAGGTCGTGGGGATCCGGCGCCGGCAACGGCCCGTGGATCATGGCCGACCTCGAGAACGGGCTCTTCTCCGGGGTGAACACGGGCAACAACAGCAACGACCCGAGCATCAGCCACCGCTTCCTGACCGCCATCGTCAAGGGTGGCCAGAACCGCTGGGCGATTCGCGGCGGCAACGCGCAGTCCGGTGGTGTGTCGACCTTCTACAACGGGGTTCGCCCGAACGCCCCGGGCTACAACCCGATGAAGAAGGAAGGGGCCATCATCCTGGGCATCGGCGGCGACAACAGCGTCGGTGCCCGCGGCACCTTCTACGAGGGCGTGATGACATCGGGCTACCCGTCGGACTCGACCGAGAACGCAGTACAGGCCAACATCACTGCGGCCGGCTATGCCACCTCCGGTGGGACCGGCTTGACGCCCGGCTCGGCCGTTTCCCTGCGCGCCACCACCGCCTGCTGCACCACCCGCTACATCCACCACACCGGGGCGACGGTCGACACCGCCGTCGTGGATAGCGGCAGCTCCGCCACCGAGAAGGGCAACGCTTCCTGGACCGTGCGGGCCGGACTCGGCAACAGCTCCTGCGTGTCCTTCGAGTCCAGGAACACGTCCGGGCAGTACCTGCGGCACTACAACTACCAACTCCAGTTGCAGACCAATGACGGTACGTCGCAGTTCGCTCAGGATGCGACGTTCTGTCCGGAGGCCGGCCGCAACGGGCAGGGTGTCTCGCTGAGATCGCTCAACTTCTCCGACCGGTACGTCCGTCACTACAACAACCTCGTCTACATCGCCGCCAACGGCGGCTCGAACACCTTCGACAACACCAACGCCTACACCGACGACGTGAGCTGGCTCGTCAGCGCCCCCTGGGCTTCCTGACCCGGGCGCCGAAGAGCTGCCATGGTCGCCACCTGCCCGGCGCCGGACGCCGGCGGGTGGCGACCATGACCAGACGGAGTCCGCCTCTTCGCTCTTGACGAGCCCGGATCTTCCCTTGATAGTCGAAGCGCTTCGATTCATCGGCCGGAGGTAACCGTCATGACCTATCGCCACCGAGTCGGGGGCGCCCTCGCTGCGCTGCTGCTCGTCCCTGTGTTCCTGGCCGCGCCACCTGCGCGGTCCGAGACACTTCCGGCGTACCGGAATCCCGGCCTGCCGCTGAAAGTGCGGGTGGACGACCTGACCGGCCGCCTGACGCTGGACGAGAAGATCTCGCTGCTGCACCAGTACCAGCCCGCGATCCCGAGACTGGGCATTGCTTCCTTCAAAACCGGTACGGAAGCGCTGCACGGAGTCGCGTGGCTGGGCGAGGCGACTGTCTTCCCGCAAGCGGTCGGGCTGGGCAGCACGTGGGACCCGAACCTGATCAAGCGGGTCGGCTCGGCCGTCGGGGACGAGGCGAGAGCCTTCAACAAGCTCGATCCGGCGAAGAACGGTCTGAACCTGTGGGCCCCGGTGGTGAACCAGTTGCGTGACCCGAGGTGGGGTCGCAACGAGGAGGGCTACGCCGAGGACCCTGTGCTGACCAGCGAGATCGCCACGGCGTACGGACGTGGCCTGCAAGGCGACGATCCGCGCTATCTCAAGACAGCTCCGACCCTCAAGCATTTCGCCTCGTACAACGTCGAGACGAACCGTGCCATCGTGTCCGCGAGTGTGCGGCCCAGAGTGCTGCATGAGTACGAATACAAGGCGTTCCAGCCGACCCTGACTGCGGGGGCCGCCACCGGTGTGATGGCGTCGTACAACCTGCTGAACGGCAGGCCGGCCCACGTGTCACCAGAGCTCGGAGAGACGGTGCGCTCCTGGTCTGCCAATGATCTGATGATCGTCGGTGACGCCGGGGGCGCGGGCAACGTCAGTGGTCTGCAGCAGTACTACCCGACCGCCGCCGAGGGCGCGGCGGCCGCGATCAAGGCAGGCCTGGACAGCTTCACCGAGAACGATTCGAACGGCGGCCCGACGGTGGCGGCGGTGAAGGAAGCCCTGGCCGAAGGCCTGCTCACCGAGGCAGACATCGACAAGCCGGTCGGGCACCTGCTCTCGATCCGCTTCCGGCTGGGCGAATTCGACCCAGCGGGGCGGAACCCGTACGAGAAGATCGGGCCGGACAGCATCAACAGCCCGGCGCACCAGGAACTCGCCCGGGAAGCCGCGCGCGAGCAACTCGTCCTGCTCGAGAACAAGCGTCAGGCGCTACCGCTCGCTCCGGCCAAGACCAAGAATGTCGCAGTCATCGGTCCGCTCGCCGACACCGTCTACGAGGACTGGTACTCCGGCACGATGCCGTACCGGATCACCCCACGGGCAGGTATCGCCGAGCGACTCGGCGCCGGCAGCACGGTCACCGCGACCGAGGGTGTCGACCGGATCGCTCTTCGTTCCGTTGCCACCGGCAAATATGTCACCGCGCCGGCCGGTGCCGCCGGTGGTGCCTTGACGGCCGACGCGACCACAGCAGGTCCTGGTCAGTCACTGGACGTCTACGACTGGGGTGGCGGCAAGCTCGCTCTGCGGTCGGCCGCGAACGGAAAGTACGTCTCGCGGAGCGGCAACGGGCTGGTGAATGACCAGGACAAGCCCAACGGCTGGTTCGTGCAGCAACAGTTCGGCCTGGAGCAGCTTGCCAACGGCAACTATGTACTGCGGTATCGCGGCAACGAGGTCAAGGAGCCCTGGAACGGCCCCAACGAGTACATCGTGCTGGGGACCGACGGCAAGCTGTCCATCGGTGCGGCCACCCAGGACCAGGCGGCCCAGTTCACCAAGGAGGTCATCACCAGCGGCACGGCGGCGGCGGTGGCTGCTGCGAAGAAGGCGGACACAGCGGTCGTGGTGGTCGGCAGCATGCCGTTCATCAACGGGCGTGAGGACAGCGATCGGCCGGACACCGCGCTGGCCGCCGGTCAGCAGGCGATCGTGAATGCGGTCACCGCGGCCAATCCGCGGACCATCGTCGTACTGGAGAGCAGCTATCCGTTGACAGGAAACTGGTCGCAGGCGAACGGGGTGCTGTGGACCTCACACGCGGGCCAGGAGACCGGCCGAGCTCTTGCCGATGTGCTGTTCGGGGACTACTCGCCGTCGGGCCGGCTTCCGCAGACGTGGTACCGGACGGACAAGGAATTGCCGGATCCGCTCGACTTCGACGTGATCAAGGCCGGCTGGACGTATCAGTACCACAAAGCCAGCGCGCTCTACCCGTTCGGACATGGCCTGACCTACGGCAACTTCCGGTACTCCGGGCTACGGGTCGACTCGCCCGTCGTCACGGCGAACGGACGACTGAAGGTCAGCGTGGACGTGACCAACACCAGCCGGATCGCGAGCGACGAGGTCGTTCAGCTCTACACCGCTCAGCGCACCTCGCGGGTGGCCCAGCCGATCAAGACGCTCCGAGGCTTCCAGCGGCTGGCCTTCGCACCCGGGCAACGGCGTACCGTCTCCTTCGAAGTGAAGGCGAGCGATCTGGCGTTCTGGGATGTGACCCGGAACAAGTGGGTCGTCGAGTCCGCCGTCCAGGACCTGCAGGTAGGCAGTTCGTCGGCCGACATCAGAGCCCGTACAACGGTGCTGGTCCGGGGCGAGGTGATCCCACCCCGCGACCTGAGCCGGCGTACGTCGGCCACGGACTTCGACGACTACTCCGGAATCAAGCTCATCGATGCCGCCAAGGTGCGCGGCGATGCGGTCGGCGCGACGGCGGCTGGCGACTGGGTGTCCTTCCAGCACGTGCAGCTGAACCGTGGCGCCACCCGGCTGGAAGCCGCCGTTTCACGAGCCTCTGAAGGGACCGCCGCGTTGGAGATCCGTCTCGGCAGCCCCACCGGACCGCTCGCAGGCACGCTCACCGTTCCTGCCACGGGCGACCGCTACACGTGGGCTACAACGACGGCCCAGCTCGACCCAAGGTTGGCCCGGGGCCTCCGAGACGTCTACCTGGTCTTCACCGGCGCCGGCACGAACATCCGCGACCTGACCATCAGCTAGTTGTTGATTTCATCGTGATGATGATCCTGTCGCGGGTGCGTTCTGTGAAGGCGGCGGGAGCGGCGGCGAGGTCGCGAACGGCTGTGACGAGGGGAGTGAGCCTCCCGTCGCGCAGCCGTGCGGCCAGTTGGGCCGACTGCTCGCGATGGGGCTCGACCACGAAGAAGATAGCCCTGCCGTTGGCAGGCTGAACGGTCGGCGGTTCGGCGACGGTGACCAGGGTGCCGCCGGGGCGTAGCAGCGCGGTGGAGCGGTCGCGGATCTCGCCGCCGATCACGTCGAACACGACATCGACCTCGCCCACGTCCTCGAGGCGGTCGCTGGCCAGGTCGAGGAAGTCGTGGGCGCCGAGTGTGCCGGCCATATCCCGGTCGGCTGCACGGCCGGTGCCGATGATGTGAGCTCCGGTCTCGCGGGCCAACTGGACAGCGACCGAGCCGACAGAGCCGCCGACACCGTGGATGAGGACGGTTTGGCCTGCTTGGAGATGAGCGTGGTCGAAGAGAGCTTGCCAAGCCGTCAGTCCTGGCATCACCACGGCAGCCGCGGAGGTGTGGTCGACGTCGGCGGGGAGCGGGGCCAGGTTGCGCGCCTCGACGGCGGTGTACTCGGCGAGCGAGCCGTTGCGTGCCCAGTCGGTCAGTCCGAAGACTCGCTGGCCGATGGTGAGGCCGGTGGTGCCGTAGCCGAGCTCGACGACTACACCGGAGACCTCGTGGCCCAGAACGCTCGGCGTGCGGTCGCGGCCGGCGCGGTCGGTCCAGGTGCTGGGCCATTCCGGCTCACCGCGGAGGAACCCGGCGGCATGGACCTCGACGACGACGTCGTTCTCGGCAGCGCTGGGCGAGGCCAGCTCGATCAGGGACAGCCCGTAGTCCTCGGCCTCGCGGTCATGGACAGCGATCGCTCGCATGAAGCTCCTTATGCGGTGGTCGTGGTATCGACGATAACCAGCCACGGCCGGCGATCCCTGGGCCATTCGGAGGCAGTTTCGATGGTCCACTCAGCTCATCAGGTTGCCGGTAGCTCGTCGAGTGCCCGCCGCGCCTCGTCCAGCTCAGGAACGCCGAGCTCCGCAAAGATCTTGACCGCACTCAGCCGGTCGACCGCCTCGGTCCGGCCCAGCCCGGCCAGCGCGGCGGCGAGCCGTTGCCGTGAGGTTCCTCGATCGATGCCGCTCTGCTGCCGATTCGCTCGGCTGTCTGCAGCGCCTCGAGGTAGCGGCCGGCTGCCTCGTCGAGCCGTCCGAGGTCGAAGTGCACATCGCCCAGGCCGACCCCGGCGTTGACCGCGACCAGATGGTCACCGATCTCGGGATTTTTCCCGCCGTGGCGGGGTGAGGTGGGGTTCAAACCACGACATTTGTCATGGGCGCTGTGGGTTGGGAAGCGATTACCCGACGTGACAACGCAGTCAATTGTCTTGCTCGTGCCAGCGGCAGTCATGTGTCTTGCCCAGGATATGAGACAGGCATAGTGTCCCCCCGCGATCCACCGGCAGTGAAATGCAGGGGGAAGGGGAGAAGAAGTACCAGTGAGGCCCGGTGGTGCCCGGTGCGTTCCAGGCGGAAGAGGTGCAGCCGCCTGCCAGCCCGGCGAATCGCAACCCGCCCAGCACCATTTCCTGAAGGGGCCACGCCCATGGTCTTGTTTCAGCGTTCCCGGAAAGCCGCGACATTCTTCGCGGTCACCGGTCTGACGGTAGCCACCGTCGCCGGTCTCGGAGCGACCTCGTCCACCGCCGCGCCATCTGCGGCCCCACCGAAGCCCAGCCCGGCGCAGTCGAAGGCCCTCGCGGCCAAGTCGGCATCGGCCCTGGTGGCCACGCCGCCTGCCGGTCTGCATGCCGGCAAGAGCGACAAGTTCGTCGCCAAGGCGATCATCTCCGACCCGTCCGGCCTGCAGTACGCCCCGTACGAGCGGACCTTCAAGGGTCTTCCGGTCATCGGTGGTGACTTCGTCGTCATGACGGATGCCAACGGTGCGGTGAAGGCCACCTCGGTGGCTCAGACCGTTGCGATCCCGGACCTCTCCACGACCGCCGGCATCACGGCCGCGGCCGCGAAGGCGACCGCGACCAAGATGCTCAAGCAGGTCACCTCGAGCACCCAGCCGACGTTGGCTGTGTACGCACTCGGCAGCAAGCCGACCCTGGCGTGGGAGTCCCGCGTCACCGGTCGCAACGCCACCGAGCCGTCGAGTCTGTCCGTGTACGTCGACGCGAAGACCGGCAAGGTGCTCAGCACCAAGGAACACGTGATGGCAGGTGACGGTACGGCGGCCTACAGCGGCCCGAACCCGCTGCACCTGGACACCACGCTGTCCGGTAGCACGTACTCGATGAAGGACCCGAACTCCCTGAACACCTCCTGCCAGGACGCGGCGAACAACACCACGTTCTCCGGGCCGGACGACCTCTGGGGCAACGGCACGGCCACGAACAAGGAGACCGGCTGCGTCGACGCGCTGTACTCGTACCAGACCGAGCGGAAGATGCTGTCCTCCTGGCTCGGACGTAACGGCGCGGACGGCAACGGCGGCGCCTGGCCGATCCGTGTCGGCCTGAACGACCTGAACGCCTACTACGACGGCAGCCAGGTCCAGATCGGCCACAACCAGTCGAACCAGTGGATCGGTTCGATGGACGTCGTGGGCCACGAGATGGGTCACGGCATCGACGACCACACTCCGGGTGGCATCTCGGGTTCGGGCACGCAGGAGTTCGTGGCCGACACCTTCGGTGCGGCCACTGAGTGGTACGCCAACCAGCCCGCGGCGTACGACCCGCCGGACTTCCTCGTCGGCGAGGAGATCAACCTGGTCGGTCAGGGCCCGATCCGCAACATGTACGACCCGGCGTCGGTCGGCGACCCGAACTGCTACTCGAGCTCGATCCCGGGCTCCGAGGTGCACGCGGCAGCCGGTCCTGGCGACCACTGGTTCGTCCTGCTGTCCCAGGGCAGCGGCGGCTCGCCGAACGTCTCGACCTGTAACAGCTCCACGGTGACCGGTCTGGGCATCCAGAAGGCCATCAAGATCATGTACAACGCGATGCTTCTCAAGACGAGCAGCAGCTCGTACCTGAAGTACCGCACCTGGACGCTGACCGCGGCCAAGAACCTGTACTCGCCGAGCTGCACCGAGTTCAACACCGTCAAGGCGGCGTGGGACGCGGTCAGCGTGCCCGCACAGGCCGGCGACCCGACCTGCTCCACCAGCGGCGGCGTCACCGTCACCAACCCTGGCAACAAGAGCGCCACGGTCGGTACCGCGATCTCGTCGTTCACCCTGTCGGCCAGCGGCGGCACCGCGCCGTACACCTGGTCCGCCACGGGTCTTCCGGCCGGCATCACCATCGGTTCCTCCACGGGCACCGTCTCCGGTACGCCGACCACCGCCGGCACCTACAACGTGACCGCTACGGCCACCGCGAGTGCGGGCGGATCCGGCAGCACCTCCTTCACCATCACGGTCAGCCCTGTTGGTGGCGGATGTTCCTCGCCGGGCCAGAAGTTCGGTAACCCGGGCTTCGAGACCGGTACTGCGACGCCATGGTCGGCGTCGGCAGGTGTGATCGACAACTCGGCGAGCGAGGCTGCGCACGCCGGCTCCTGGAAGGCGTGGCTGAACGGCTACGGCACCACCCACACCGACACGCTGAGCCAGTCGGTGGCCATCCCGGCAGGGTGCCACGCAACGCTGACCTTCTACCTGCACATCGACTCGGCTGAGACCACCACCACGGTCCAGTACGACAAGCTGACAGTGAAGGGCGGCTCGACCACCCTGGCGACGTACTCGAACCTGAACAAGGCCTCGGGTTACTCGCTGAAGACGATCGACGTGTCGTCCCTCGCGGGCTCCACGGTTTCGTTCAACTTCACCGGCACCGAGGACTCCTCCCTCCAGACCTCGTTCGTCATCGACGACACAGGCCTGACCCTGAGCTAGTCCAGTAACAGAGACCGGCCCCCTCACCAATCCGGTGAGGGGGCCGGCTTCCCTTGTGCGGTGGGTGCTAGGTGAACATCCCGCTGAGCAGGTCGGCGGTGCCATCGATCAGTTCTGGCGACGCGCCTTGGTTGCCTAGCGTTCTGATCAGGCGTCGAGTATTGCTCATCTCGTTGACGAACTTCTGCTCCGCGTGGAGAGCTACGTCCTGGCGAAGTTGTTTATCTGCGGTTTCGAAGTCGGTCATGACACGTTCTGCTGTTCCCGGATCGGTCATCAAGCGGACGATGTCATTGAGATCGGTAGCCTCCTTGGCCGCCAAGCGATCGATGGATGCCTTCAGTTTCATCGCCACCAACGGCCCAGGTCGTGCGACCAAGACCACTGCGTGAGTTTCATCGACACTTCCTTCTTTTGATTGAGGTGTCGCGGGTCCGGTGACGTCACGCGCGTAGATAGCCATTGTTGTGGCGGTATCCAAGGTCCAGTGGTGAGCCATTGCTTCGAGCCTGTCGGTGGGATCAGTGAAGGTCCGGTCCAGGTCGCTGTCGCGGGCTTCGAGGACATCTACTCTGACCATGCCGCGTGCAGTAGGCAGTGATACGCCGATTTCATTGAGATCTGACGCTCCGGCATCTCGCAAGACTTCGAGGCCACTAGCGCTGCCATCAATTCGTCGGCGGAGTGTGTCGAGGTCCTGGGTCGTTCGGTACGCGTTGTCCAACCGGCTCATGACCGCGAGACCTCCGACTATGACCGGCTGGTTGAGGATTTCCTGAACCTTAGGAATCGCACCGACCAAGCTGACCATGGTCGGTCCAACCAGATGAGCCGCCTCAAGTGTTGAATCACCAGACACGTCGACCCCAATCGCCGGGGTTCCAGCCCTGCAGGATCTCCGCGCCTCTGCCAGGATCCTGTGCCAGGTCCAATGCGATGAATAGCGGCCGAGTGAGTAACCAATGCTGGTCTGACGACGACAGGTCAATTCTGGACTTGCAGACTGCATTGACGGGTGCAACCGCTAGCCGTGCCTTAGGCGTCGAAGCCTCCTGTGTTGATCCTAGTATTGAGGTGGCCAACCGGTGTGCTGTCCGGGTTGGAACATAAAGGTCGAGCGGTCCGCCGGACGCCAGGCCAATAGGCGCGCCGAGGTATGCCGCGGCATAATCTCCGCCTAGCGCCCAGCCGGCACTCGCTCGGTCGTCGAGGCGCAACTGCAGAGCGGGATTACGCATCGCACCAAATGGATCGGGATAGCGGTCGACTGGGATCCAGTTCGGCGACCACTCGGCGGCGGCAAGCCAAAACAGCGCCTTGAAGTCGGCCGCACCATCCTGATCGATGACGCCTTCTCGGCGGAGCGAACTCATCACCTCAGAGACTGTGCTTGCCGCTGCGCCGACCCTTCGCGCTGTCTCTCGTACGGAGACGGTGTGTGGCTGGCATAGAAGAACGTCGACAGCCGTTGCGAGACCAACTTGTCCTCTGAGCGGCTTCCTCTTGGTGGGTTTACCCGCTGAGGCATCGGTGGTGGTGTCGATCCGTAAGCCGGGAGCGCTCAGATAGAGGTGCCCTCGCAGATCGAACCAACTGACATTGGCCTCGCGTAGCAGATCGCGTGCGCCCTGCACTATGCGGTCGCCTATGACCAGGCGCAAACCCTCCCTGTGAGGGGAGAGCTCCTGCATCTGAGTATTGGGTATCAGTTGTGCTGCCCTGGCTTGGTCCACGAGAGCGTAGTACTTGATCTCAAGCTCTATTCGACGCCCGTCCATCATCAGCACTCGGTCGACAGTCGAGTTTCGTTGCGGTGCTGGGACGAGTTGCATGTGGAGATTCTTGACAGCGCGATCCAGCGCGCCGAGTGCGTCGTCAATGCTCATGGTTTGTACTGCGTCGGGCGGTGCCGGGCTGGGGCCGGCCTGCGCGGTGGCGGCCAGGACCAGGGCCGAGATCACCGATCCGGCGAGTACGGCG
>NZ_JBEXSJ010000034.1:0-97135 GCF_040613535.1 Kribbella sp. NPDC006257 | reverse complement strand
CGTGGCGTCCGCGACCGACGCGGTTCGCGGAGCGGGGGTGTACCACTCCGGCTCGTCATCCCCGTCTGGCCCGGCCGTGGCGGTGTGCGGCGTGGCGTCCGGAGTCGACGCGGTTCGCGGAGCGGGGGTGTACCACTCCGGCTCGTCATCCGCGCCAGGCCCGGCGGCGGTGGTGTGCGGCGCGGCGTCCGCGGTCGACGCGGTGTGTGGAGCGGGGGTGTACCACTCCGGCTCGTCATCCTTGCCGTCTGGCCCGGCGGTGGCGGTGTGCGGCGTGGCGTCCGGATCGGTGTCTTCTGTCGGCTGGGCGTCGCTGGTAGGCCCGGTGTGGTCGGCGTTGACGTCGGTGTCGGCGGTCGGGTTGGTGCTGCTGGTGGGTTCGCCGTTGCCGGTGTGCGAGTCGCCGTTGCGGGTGGTGGTTTGTCGGGGGTTGCTGGTGGTGGTTTGGTCGTTGCCGAGGAGGCGGTTGACGGCCAGATCGGTGCGGAGTTGGTTGAGGTTGCGGGGGTCGCCATCGGCTTGGAGTTGCCGGGCGCGCTGGGTGAGGGCGGCCATGATCGCGGTGATGTCGATCGCGGAGGTGGACACGACCAGGTCGCAGGTGCCGCCGTTGTGGTTGACGGTGTAGGTGGTGCGTTCGTCTTGGCGTTGGGCGTGTAGCAGCGATTCGTACTCGGCGAGGACTTTCTGGGTTTCTCGTTGCGCGGTCTTCTTGATCCGGTGCCATCCGTAGCGGCGTCCCCAGGCCAGCACGATCGCCTCGACCGCGGCGCGCAGGTCGTCGTCGACGATCAGCGCGAGTTCACGGGCGATGTGGTAGGCGGCGGCGACCGGGATCCCGCCCGCGCCGAGTAGCCGTAGGGTGGCTGGGAAGCGGTCGACCAGGACCGCGGCCCGGTTCAGCCACAAGGCCGCGGTCTTGCGGTGCGCGCCCAGGGTCAGGCCGATCTCGTCGGTGACCGAGACCAGCACGTCACCTGACCAGCGCCGCTCGGCCGGACCGGCCAGGCGATCACCTGAGCGCGGTGATTCGTGACCCAGGTCCGCAGACGTGCCGGACAGCGCGTGGTGGAAGGCGACCATCGTCTGGGCTTTCCGGGCCGCCAGTGCGGACTCCAGTTGCTGGATCTTCGACAGGTGCTCCAGCAGACCGTCGGCGTCGAGCACGGCGATGTCCACGCTGGCTACCGAAGCCATCGTGGACACCATCTCCGCCGGACTCTCGAACATACTGTCGATTATAGACCCAGTGAAGATGCCAGAACTAATCGCGAACGAGGCCTGTGGACAACCCAAAACCCCAATTCTGCAAGGGAAATTGGGGCTGCGTGAAGTCGGCTAGCCGGTTGAGCCGTTAAGAGTGGTGCCGCGATGGCGCCCGGGAACGAACGAGGTGACACGGAGCGGCTGGGGGTGGGCCGGAGCGGAGGTGGGTGGGCGGAGCGCCTGTGGGTGGGCCGGATCGCCAGCGAACTGGTGAAGTGGCGGACGGCGTACGAGTTGGAGATCGTCTGGCAAACCGAGTCGCTCGCCGTCCGGGATCGCTGATTAGCCTCGCGCTGGGGGTGGGCCGGAGCGGAGGTGGGTGGGCGGAGCGCCTGTGGGTGGGCCGGATCGCCAGCGAACTGGTGAAGTGGCGGACGGCGTACGAGTTGGAGATCGTCTGGCAAACCGAGTCGCTCGCCGTCCGGGATCGCTGATTAGCCTCGCGCTGGTGCCGGAGTTGGGCTAGCCGAAACGGGCCGAGCGAGCCGACGTCTGCTTGAAACGGTGAAGGCGCTTAGGGCGGTCCAGATCAGGGCGAAGCCGATGAGGCGGGCGACAGGCATTGGTTCGCCGAAAGCGAAGACAGCAAGGGCGAACTGGACTGTCGGAGTGAGGTACTGCAGCAATCCAAGGTAGGTCAGCGGTATCCGCGCAACTGCACCGGCGAAGAACAGCAGCGGGATCGCGGTGGCCGGGCCGGCGGCCATCAGAAGCAACGTCGTCGACCAACCTGCATGCCCAAACGAACCCCTCCCGGCGTACTCGAGCCACCCCAGATAACCCACCATGACAGGCAGAACAACAGCCCCCTCGACGGCAAGGCCCTCAACCGCCGGCACAGCCGCCCGCTTCTTCAGTACGCCGTACGCCGCGAAGCTCAGGGCCAGCCCGACCGCCACCCAAGGCACCCGACCGTAGTCGATCGCCAGCCACGCAACCCCGACCGCGGCCAGCACGAGCGCGACCCACTGCCCACGCCGCAGCCGCTCACGAAACAGCACCACCCCGAACAGCACTGTGATCAAAGGGCTGATGAAGTACCCGAGCGACGTCTCCACCACCCGCCCATGGTTGACGCCCCAGATGTAGAGGTACCAGTTGAACGCGATAACCACCGCGGCCACACCAAGACAGCGCAACGCACTCGGCCGCCCAAGCAACGCCCGCCACCACCCAGGCTGCGGACGCAACCAAAGCAGCACCCCGACAACCGCAAGCGTCCACACGAACCGATGAGCAAGCACCTCGATCGCACCCGCGCCGTCAAGCAGACGCCAGTAGAGCGGAAGCAACCCCCAGATCCCGTACGTCGATGCGCCGTACAGGAGCCCCCGCTTCATTTCAGAACGCGGTACTTGAGGTGAGTGACACCAGGTGCTTCGACAGCCCGGACCTGCTCCAGCCGCACCCCGGCAACGTCACCGAAGATCCGAGACCCGTCACCGAGCAGGATCGGCACGACATGCAGCTCGAGCACATCCAGCAGTCCCGCGGCCAGGTACTGCCTGATGACGTCGCCACCGCCCCACAGCATCACGTCCTTCCCACCGGCCGCCTCCTTCGCCTGGGCGAGCGCCGACTCGATCCCGTCGGTGACGAAGTGGTACGTCGTACCGCCGGCCATCTCGACCGGGTCCCGCCGATGATGCGTGACGACGAACACCGGATAGTGGTACGGCGGGTTGTCGCCCCACCAACCCTTCCAGTCCTCGTCCACCCACGGCCCGCCGCCGATCGGGCCGAACATGTTCCGGCCCATCACCGCGGCGCCGATGTTCTCCCGCACCTCCTCGACGATCCGGTCGCTCGCGTTGACCTCGCCGCCTTCCTTGTCGTGCCCTTCGCGCCAGGACGCCAGCGGCACTACCCAGTCGTGCAGCCGCTCACCACCCTCGCCGAGTGGTTCCTCCATACTCTGGTTCGGTCCTGCGACGAAACCGTCCAGTGAGATCGAGATGTGGCACCTGAGCTTGCTCATCGCTCTCCTCCTCGGTCGTGATCCTGCACCGAGCATGGAGCACTCGGGAGATGACGTCTAATGCCAATATCGCAAGCAATACATTGATATTCTTGATCAATGCTGAACCCGGTCCATCTCCAGGTGCTGGCCTCGGTAGCGCGGCACGGCTCCGTCACCGAAGCCGCCAAAGAGCTGAACTACTCGCAGCCCTCGGTGAGTCATCACCTGTCCCGCTTGGAAGCAGCCACTGGCGTCAAGCTCATCCAGCGGGTCGGTCGCGGGATCCGACTGACCCCGGAAGGCCGGCTGCTCGCCAACCGGGCCGCCGAGATCATCGGCCGAATCGAATCGGCGACCAAGGAGCTCGCCGCCCAGGTCGGACTCCAATCCGGCCGGATCAGCCTGGCCGCCAACGCGTCCGCCCTGAGCACCCTCGTACCGCGAGCCGCCACCACGTTGGCCGAGACCAACCCGGGCCTCGAACTCAGCCTGATCGAGCGTCACCCCGTCGAGGCGTTGCAGCTGCTCCGGCACGGCGACATCGACGTCGCACTCATCTACCGGTACGCCGATGCGCCTGCCGAAGACGAAGCGTTTCGCCTGGTCCCCGTCGGCGAGGACTCCCTCTACCTGATCAGCCAGCACCCCGACGACTCTCTGGAGAAGCACCGCGACTCCCCCTGGATCGGCGGCTGCGAACGCTGCCAGGAAGAGCTCGTCACGGTCTGCCGGCGAGCCGGCTTCGCCCCACGCATCAGGTCACTCAGCGACGACATGACCGTCGTACAGGCATTCGTTGCCGCCGGCATCGGTGTCACCACCCTCCCCGGGCTAGCCCTCCAGGCCCACCGCCACCCCGGCATCCACGCCACCAAGATCCCCCACCACACCCGCCAACTCCACGCCGCCACCTACGGCGACCCACCCGACCCACCCGCCACCACAGCCCTGATCAAAGCCCTCCAAGCAGCTGGGTCCGAGGGGGAAAAAGGTGGGCCCAGGGGCTCTCGGTGAGAGCTCCTGGGCCCTGGCCGGCCGCCATGCGCCTGCGGGCGGCAGGCCGGTCCTTTGTGCTTACCAGTAAAACTTACTGGTCGGTCACATGGCTAGCCGAAGGTGTGTCAGATCTCGAGGTCGACGGTGCGGGCGGTGTCCGCGGCTACCGCGGTGGAGATCTCGTCGAGGACCGCCACCGGGATGCTGGAGTCGACGCTGAGGGCCACCAGGGCCTTGCCGCCCTTGCGGTCGCGGCTGACCTGCATGCCGGCGATGTTGATGTCGGACTTGCCGAGGATGCCGCCGACCTGGCCGACGATGCCCGGGCGGTCCTCGTAGCTGAGGAACGCCAGGTGGGCGGCCAGCTCGACCTCCAGGTCGAAGCCGTCGATCTCGACCAGCCGCTCGGACTGCTTCACGCCGACCAGGGTGCCGGAGACCGAGACCTGGCCGCCGTCGGCGAGGGTGCCCCGCAGGGTGATCAGGTTGCGGTGTTCCGGGGACTCGTGGTCGGTGAGCAGCCGGACCTCGAGCCCACGCTCGGCGGCGAGCAGCGGGGCGTTCACGTAGGAGACGTTGTCCTCGACGACATCCGCGAAGACACCCTTCAGCGCGGCCAGCTCCAGCACCTTCACGTCGAACTCGGTGATCTCACCACGCACCTCGACGTCGAGCTGCTGCGCGACCCCACCGGCCAGCGCGGTGAAGATCCGGCCGAGCTTCTCGGTCAGCGCGATCCCGGGCCGGACGTCCTCGGCGATCACGCCGCCCTGGACGTTGACCGCGTCCGGCACGAGCTCACCGGACAGCGCGAGCCGCACGGACTTGGCGACGGCGATGCCGGCCTTCTCCTGCGCCTCTTCGGTGGACGCGCCCAGGTGCGGGGTGGCGACGACGTTCTCGAACTCGAACAGCGGCGAGTCGGTGCACGGCTCCTTGGCGAAGACGTCCAGCCCGGCCGCGGCCACCCGGCCTTCCTTCAGCGCGGAGTACAGCGCGGCCTCGTCGACGATCCCGCCACGCGCGGCGTTGACGATGATCACCTCCGGCTTGACCTTGTGCAGCTGCTCGTCGCCGATCAGGCCGATCGTCTCGGGCGTCTTCGGCAGGTGCACGCTGATGAAGTCCGAGGCCGCCAGGAGCTCGTCCAACGAGGCGAGCCGGACGCCCATCTGGGCGGCGCGGCCGGCCTGGACGTACGGGTCGTACGCGATCACGTTCATGCCGAAGGCGGCCAGCCGCTGGGCGACCAGGACACCGATCTTGCCGAGGCCGACGATGCCGACGGTCTTCTCGAACAGCTCGACGCCGGAGAACTTCGACCGCTTCCACTCGCCGTTCTTCAGCGAGAGGTCGGCGGCCGGGACCCGGCGGGCGGCGGCCAGCAGCAGCGCGACGGCCAGCTCGGCGGCGCTGACGATGTTGGACGTCGGCGCGTTGACGACCATCACGCCGGCCTGGGTGGCGGCCTTCACGTCGACGTTGTCGAGGCCGACACCGGCGCGGGCGACGACCTTGAGCTTCTTCGCGGCGGCGAGCGCCTCGGCGTCGACCTTGGTGGCGCTGCGGATCAGGATGGCGTCGACATCGGCGATGGCCGGCAGCAGTTCGGCGCGGTCGGCGCCGTTGGTGTGCCGGATCTCGAAGTCGGGGCCGAGCGCCTCGACGGTGGCCGGGGAGAGTTCTTCGGCGATCAGGACGACGGGACGATGTGCGTCAGTCATGGGAGAGATCTCCTGCAGAAGCGGTTGGGGGCTCAAAGGAACAGAGCACCGCGCTGTGCCCGCTGGAAAAGATGCTACCAGCCACCCAGTTCAGCCGGACGGCGGTCTCATCCCGTACGCCGGGGCTCAGTCGCTGTCGCAACTCTGGTTGGAGCTGACGTTCGTGGCCACATCGATCCGGAGCCGGCCTTGTTCGCGGACCAGCTTGTAGCGCAGATCCAGCCGGGCGCAGGTCGCCCCCTTCGCCCCGGCGCTCTGCGACGAGAACAGTACGGCGAACGTCATCCGCGCCGTCGCCCTCGTCTCCCCGGTCCCGCCGATCTCGGAGATCACCGGCCCGAACGCGTACGACGTACCGTGCGACTTGTCGAAGGCTTCCTTCGTACTGTCCGCCGCGAGCTCGCGCGAATACGTGTCCTGCATCGCCAGGAAGTCGTGCTGGTTCAATGCCTTCAAGTAAGACGCGAACAGGCGCTGGATCTCGGTAGCCAAGGCAGTGACCGGCACGCTCAAAGAAGGCTGAACCGCGGATCGGGGGCCCCGCGCGGAGCAGGTGCCGGTGGGCTCGGCAGCCACGCCCGGCGCCGAACCGGCGTACCGACGGAGGTCGTCGAGGCCGATCACCTTGCCGGCGGCAACGGTGTTGCCGGTGACCAGGCCGGTGACCTGGCCGTTGCGGTCGAGCACCGGCGCACCGAGAGACGCAGGGTCGAGGAATTCGGCCAGCGCGCGCGGCTGCCGCGTAGTACCGGCGTCTTGGATCGATTGTTTGCCGGCTTGGTCGTAGCCGATGATCGCGCGCGGTGCGCCGGCATCAACTGATGGGGCTACGACCGCGGTCGACGTGTCCAACCGGCCCGGCAGATTCAGTACTGCGACGCCGTCGGTACTCGTGCCGTTCACAGTGGCCCGCCGGATGCGCCCGTCCGCGGTCACCACGGCAACGGAAACCGGCTGTCGGATTGCGGAAGCGGCCGTGAGCACCCGGCCGTTGTCGAACAGCACCCCAGTTGCCTCGCCGCTCCCCGCGCACGTGCTGGCGAGCACCCGTACGACGCTTGGGCCGCTCGCCTTCAGTACGGCAGTCGTGTCCAGCGGCTGATCGACCGGAGTCTCGTCATCCTTCGAACCGAGCAGCCAGCCGGCGCCGACACCCACGACCAGCACGATGATCACCAACGGGATGATCGCCAGCGGACCAGGTCCAGGAAGCGGCCTGCGGCCGCGCTGTGCCCCTGAAGGCGAGGATGGCGGGTGGCCCGCCACTGCGCGGGGCTCGATCGAGGTCCGGGCGCCCTTGGTGACCTGCTCGTCGGCGGTGGCCCAGGCCGGGATGCGCCGGGGCGGCTTCGGCAGGTCGTTGTCTGCCGAACCCTCGCCCGTCGAGCGCTCTGCCATCCCCCACCTCTCCCTGACCCGGTGTCAGCGCCGATTCTGTCAGAAGACAGAGCGACGCCCGGGTCGCCACAGCAGTGGCGGCCCGGGCGTCCGGCGTACGGAAGATCAGCGCGCGGCGCTGCCCTCGACGTAGTCGTCGTCGTGCGACTTGACCCACGCCATCAGACCGCGCAGCTCCTTGCCGACGGCCTCGATCGGGTGCTCCTGGCTCTTCTTGCGGAACTCGGCGAACTCCGGCGCGCCGGCGTCCTGGTCGGCGATGAAGCGGGCCGCGAAGGTGCCGTCGGTGATGTCACCGAGGACCTCCTTCATCCGCTGCTTGACCGACTCGTCGATGATCCGCGGGCCGGAGACGTAGTCGCCGTACTCGGCGGTGTCGGAGACCGACCAGCGCTGCTTGGCGATGCCGCCTTCGTAGATCAGGTCGACGATGAGCTTGAGCTCGTGCAGGCACTCGAAGTACGCGACCTCGGGCTGGTAGCCGGCCTCGGTGAGGACCTCGAAGCCGGACTGGATCAGCTGGGAGACACCGCCGCAGAGGACGGCCTGCTCGCCGAACAGGTCGGTCTCGGTCTCCTCGGTGAAGGTGGTCTTGATACCGCCGGCCCGGAGGCCGCCGATGCCCTTCGCGTAGGAGAGCGCCAGGTCCCAGGCCTTGCCGGTCGCGTCCTGCTCGACGGCGACGAGCACGGGGACGCCGCGGCCTTCGCTGAACTCACGGCGTACCAGGTGGCCGGGGCCCTTCGGGGCGACCATGAAGACGTCCACGCCGGCCGGCGGCTTGATGTAGCCGAACCGGATGTTGAAGCCGTGGCCGAAGACGAGCGCGTCGCCGTCCACCAGGTTCGGCTCGATGGCCTCCTTGTAGAGCGACCGCTGGGCTGGGTCCGGGGCGAGCACGACGATCACGTCGGCCTCCTCGCACGCCTCGAACGGGGTGAGCACCCGCAGGCCCTGGGCCTCGGCCTTGGCGCGGCTCTTCGAGCCCTCCGGCAGGCCGACGCGGACGTCGACACCGGAGTCGCGCAGCGAGAGGGCGTGCGCGTGGCCCTGGCTGCCGAAGCCGAGCACGGCCACGTTGCGGCCCTGGATCACCGACAGGTCGGCGTTGTCGTCATAGAACATTTCTGCTGCCACTGGGAGCTCGTCTCCTTGAGTTCTCGATAGATAGTGCCGGTACTACGGGGCGCCGGCCGGGTTGGTTCGATCCTGCCGCTCGGCAGGTGGTTCGCCTGGTGGTGAGCCGCTCAGCCCTGGCGTGCGGGAGCGGCGGGGCGACCCGGCGGCGGCGCCGGCACCGGGTGGTTCGGGTGGTGGGCGGCCGGGGAGTTGCCGGATGGGCTCGTCGCGCCGGTCGGACTGCTCGCGGAACTCGCCTGGCTGTTCGCCGGACGGGCCTGCAGGGCCGGCGCTCCGGAGGCCACGTGGGGTGGCGGGACCGGGACGGGCCGCAGGGTGCGGTCGGAGATGGAGCGGCTGCCCCGGCCGATCGCGACCATGCCGGACTGCACCAGCTCGCGGACACCGAAAGGTTCCAGCACCCGGAGCATGGCTTCGAGCTTCTCGGGGTTACCGGTCGCCTCGATGGTGATCGCATCCGGAGCCACGTCCACCACCTTCGCACGGAACAGCTGGACGGTTTCCAGCACCTGCCCGCGACTGAGGGTGTCCGCCTTGACCTTCACCAGTAGCAGTTCACGCTGCACGGTGGCGGTCGGCTCGAGTTCGACGATCTTGATCACGTTCACCAGCTTGTTGAGCTGCTTGGTGATCTGCTCCAAAGGCTGCTCGTCCACGCTGACCGCGATGGTCATCCGGGAAACCTCAGGGTGCTCGGTCGGGCCGACCGCCAGCGAGTCGATGTTGAACCCGCGGCGCGAGATGAGTGCGGCCACCCGGGCCAGCACACCATGCTTGTTCTCGACCAGGATGCTCAATGTGTGCTTGGACATTTACAGCTCCTCCCCGTCCCACTTGGGGGCCATGTCGCGGGCGATCTGGATGTCGTCGTTGCTGGTGCCGGCGGCAACCATCGGCCAGACCATCGCGTCGCGGTGCACGACGAAGTCGACCACGACCGGCTGGTCGGTGACCGACATCGCCTTGTCGATGGTGGCGTCGACCGACTCCTTGTCCGAGCAGCGCAGCCCGACACAACCCATTGCCTCGGCCAGCTTGGCGAAGTCCGGGATCCGTGCGGAGTGCAGGTCGGTGTTGGAGTAGCGCTTGTCGTAGAACAGCGTCTGCCACTGCCGGACCATACCGAGCGACTGGTTGTTGATCACGGCAACCTTGATCGGGATGCCTTCCAGCGCGCAGGTGACGAGCTCCTGGTTGGTCATCTGGAAGCAGCCGTCGCCGTCGATCGCCCAGACGGTCTTGTCGGGCCGCGCGACCTTGGCGCCCATCGCTGCCGGCACGGAGTACCCCATGGTGCCGAGGCCGCCGGAGTTCAGCCAGTGCAGCGGCTTCTCGAACGGCAGGTAGTGCGCGGCCCACATCTGGTGCTGCCCGACGCCGCTGGTGTAGATCGCGTCCGGGCCGGCGATCTGGCCGATCCGCTGGATCACGTACTGCGGGGACAGGCTGCCGTCCTCGGGCTCGTCGTAGCCGACCGGGTACTTCGCCTTGACCGAGTCGAGCAGACCCCGCCAGGCCGAATAGTCCGGTGTCTTGCCGTTGCTGGCGATCTCGGTCTGCAGGGCCTGGATGAGGTCGGTGATGACCTCCTTGCAGTCCCCCACGATCGGCACGTCGGCGGCGCGGTTCTTGCCGATCTCGGCCGGGTCGATGTCGGCGTGGATCACCTTCGCCTCGGGCGCGAACGAGCTGAGTTTGCCGGTCACCCGGTCGTCGAACCGTGCACCCAGACAGATCAGCAGATCGGACCGCTGCAGCGCACCGACGGCCGAGACCGAGCCGTGCATCCCGGGCATCCCGAAGTGCAGCTCGTGCGAGTCCGGCAATGCACCACGGGCCATCAGGGTGGTGACGACCGGGATCCCGAGCATTTCGGCGAGCTGCTTCAGCTCCTCGCTCGCCTTCGCCCGGATCACCCCGCCCCCGACGTAAAGGACCGGCTTCTCGGCGGCGGCGATCAGCCGGGCCGCCTCGCGCACCTGCTTGGGGTGCGGGCGGGTTACCGGGCGGTAGCCGGGCAGCGAGAGCTCGGTCGGCCAGTGGAAGTCGACGGTCGCCTGCATCGCGTCCTTGGTCACGTCCACCAGGACCGGACCCGGACGGCCGGTCGAGGCGATGTGGAACGCCTCGGCGATCGTGCTGGCGATCTCGTTCGGGTCGTTGACCAGGAAGTTGTGCTTGGTGATCGGCATCGTGATGCCGCGGATGTCGGCCTCCTGGAAGGCATCCGTCCCGATCGAGGCGCTGGCGACCTGGCCGGTGATCGCGACCATCGGCACCGAGTCCATGTACGCGTCGGCGATCGGGGTCACCAGGTTGGTGGCGCCCGGACCCGAGGTCGCCATGCAGACGCCGGTCTTGCCGGTCGTCGAGGCGTACCCCTGGGCGGCGTGGCCGGCGCCCTGCTCGTGACGTACCAGGATGTGGCGGATCTGGGTCGAGTCGAGCATCGGGTCGTACGCCGGGAGGATCGCGCCGCCCGGAATGCCGAAGACGGTGTCGACGCCGGCATGTTCCAGTGCGCGGATCAGAGCCTGTGCCCCGGTCAGCTGCTCACTCATGAGTGCCTTCCCTTGTCAGTCACGGTAGTTCTCTTGTGCCGTATCGCGATCGATCGTCCTCGGCCCTGGGGCCTGGTGACCAGCCCCTGGATCACAGGAACCTGGACAAAAAAGAACCCCCTCCGCCGGGTGGGCTGAGGGGGCGCGCTCGACTCGAAGGTCGCGTCAGTCGGCGCGCCACACAAGTACGAGGAGAATCGATCGCATGCAGTCACCTTCCCCGACTCCCCTCGATCCGGTCAAGCCTGCCACCTGACTGTCTCACAACCCGAGATTCCCGTCTTACTTTCGCCCAGTCTAGAACCGCCCTCCCCAAACAACGTCCTGGGCCCCCGAAGGTCACCCCCGCCCCGCAACACCACCCGGCCACCTCTCCGGAGTCCCTTCGGTGGGTCTGGACAGCAAACGGGGGCTCCGGACAGGAAATGACATGTCCGAGGGCCCCACGTCCTGTCCGAGGGTCCGAGAAGTTGGTCGAGGGGCAGCAGGTTGGTGGGAAGTTGATGACGGGGCTGCTCAGATGCAGATGGCGCCTTCGGAGGCGGAGCGGACCAGGCGGGTGTATTTGCCGAGGACGCCCTTGGTGATGGCGGGGGTTTTGGGGGTCCAGCCTTCGCGGCGGGTGGCCAGTGCCTCGGGGTCGACGTGGAGTTCGAGGGTGCGGTTCTTGACGTCGAGGGTGATCCGGTCGCCGTCGCGGACGAAGGCGATCGGGCCGCCGTCGACGGCTTCGGGGGCGACGTGGCCGACGCAGAGACCGGTCGTTCCGCCGGAGAAGCGGCCGTCGGTGAGCAGCAGGACGTCCTTGCCGAGGCCGGCGCCCTTGATCGCGCCGGTGACGGCGAGCATCTCGCGCATCCCCGGGCCGCCCTTCGGACCCTCGTAGCGGATCACGACCACATCGCCGGCCTGCAGCGAACCGTCCTCGACCGCGTCCATCGCACCGCGCTCGCCGTCGAACACCCGCGCGGTGCCCTCGAACACGTCGGAGTCGAAGCCCGCACTCTTCACGACAGCACCCTCCGGCGCCAGCGTGCCCTTCAGGATCGTGATCCCACCAGTGCCGTGGATCGGCTTGTCCAGCGCACGGATGATCGTGCCGTCGACATCCGGCGGGGCGATGTCGGCCAGATTCTCGGCCATCGTCTTGCCGGTCACCGTCAGGCAGTCGCCGTGCAACAGACCCGCATCGAGCAGGGCCCGCATGACGACCGGGATGCCACCGACGCGGTCCACGTCCGTCATCACGTACCGGCCGAACGGCTTCAGGTCGCCCAGATGCGGAACCTTGTCGCCGACCCGGTTGAAGTCGTCCAGCGTCAGGTCGACCTCGGCCTCGCGGGCGATCGCGAGCAGATGCAGTACGGCGTTCGTCGAACCGCCGAGCGCCATCACCACGGCGATCGCGTTCTCGAAGGCTTCGCGGGTGAGGATCTGACGAGCGGTGATCCCCTTGGTCAGCAGGTTCACCACGGCCTCGCCGGACTTGCGGGCGAACCCGTCACGGCGACGATCCACCGCCGGCGGCGCGGCCGAGCCAGGCAAGGACATGCCCAGTGCCTCGGCTGCGGAAGCCATCGTGTTCGCGGTGTACATGCCACCGCAGGCGCCTTCACCGGGACAGATCGCACGCTCGACGGCATCGACCTGCTCGCGAGTGATCAGACCGCGAACACAGGCACCGACGGCCTCGAACGCGTCGATGATCGTGACGTCCTTGTCGCCGAGGCGACCGGGCATGATCGATCCGGCGTACAGGAAGACGCTGGCCAGATCGAGGCGCGCGGCCGCCATCAGCATGCCGGGCAGCGACTTGTCGCAGCCGGCCAGCAGCACCGAACCGTCGAGGCGCTCGGCCTCCATCACCGTCTCCACCGAGTCGGCGATGATCTCGCGGCTCACCAGCGAGTAGTGCATGCCGACATGACCCATCGAGATGCCGTCGGAGACGCTGATCGTGCCGAACTCCAGCGGGTATCCGTTCGCCGCGTGGACGCCGTCCTTGACCGCCTTCGCGAGCCGGTCGAGCGACAGGTTGCACGGGGTGATCTCGTTCCAGCTCGAGGCCACCCCGATCTGCGGCTTCACCCAGTCGTCGTCACCCATCCCGACGGCGCGGAGCATGCCGCGGGACGCGGTGGCCTCCAGTCCGTCGGTGACCGTCCGGCTCCTGGGCTTGATGTCAGGCTCGTTGTTCGTGGGCATGGCTCCGACTGTAGGACTGTCCACGCCGTGGTCACCACCGACCCGCTCAGCCGCCGGCCACGCTCGGCAGGATGAGCAGCTCGTCCCCGTCGGCCAGCGGCGTACCGAGACCGTTCAGATCGCGGACGTTGTCGTTGCCGAGGAAGACGTTGACGTGCCGGCGCAGCGCCCCTTGCTCGTCAGTCAGTCGCCGCCTGAGCGCGGGATATTCGCCTTCCAGCGCAGCGAAAACCCCGCCCACAGTGGCGTCGTCCGGCTCGACCTCGACCCGTTCCGCATCACCGGCGAACGGTCTCAGGACGGTCGGGAGCTTCACCTCGATCTTCATCTCAGTCGAGGACTGCTGCGCGGACGGTGAGCACGTCGGGGAGATGGCGGGCCACCTCGGTCCAGCTGTCGCCCGCATCGGCACTCGCGTAGACGCAGCCGTCGCGCGTCCCGACGTACACGCCCGCCGGGGTTCCCTGGTCGGTGCAGAGCGCGTCCCGCAGTACCGGCGCGTACGACGGGACGTCGGGCAACCCGTTCGTCAGGGCTTCCCAGGTGGAGCCGGCGTCGCGGGACCGGTAGACCCGGCATTTCGCGTCGGTGGGGATCCTGTTGCCGTCGGCGATCAGCGGGAAGACGTAGATGGTGTCCGGTTCGTGCGGGTGCACGGCGATCGGGAAGCCGAAGTCCGACGGCAGCCCGTCCGCGATCGACTTCCAGATCGCGCCGCCGTCGTCGGACCGGTAGACGCCGTGATGGTTCTGCGCGAACATCCGCTCCGGCCGGTCCGGATGCGCCGCGAGTTTGTGCACGCACTGGCCGAACTCGGGATCCGGGTCGGGCATGAAGTACGCCTTGATGCCGTGGTTGGCGGGCTCCCAGATCTGACCGCCGTCGGTCGTCTGGTAGACACCGCCGGTCGACATGGCGACGCTGACCTGGTCCGGCTCGGTCGGATGCGGCAGCACGGTGTGGATCGCCTGGCCACCGAAGCCGGCACCCCAGTCCTTGCGGTGCGGGTGGTCCCAGAGTCCGCGGACCAGCTCGAAGGTCACTCCCCCGTCGGTCGACTTCCACAACGAGGACGGCTGCGCACCGGCGTACACGACTCCGGGCTGTCCCTCGGGCGCCGGCTGGATCTGCCAGACCCGCTCGACGGACGCCTCGGATCCGGCCGGGAACCCGATCGACCCCTCCGGCGGCTCGGCCCAGCTCCGCCCGAGATCATCCGAATGGAACACCGCGGGCCCCCAGTGCTCACTGGTCCCGCCGGCGAACAACCTCGGGGTGTCCGCGCGGGTGTCGATCCCGACGGAGTACACGCCCTGCATCTCGAACGACGGCCCCTCGAGCGTCCACTCCCGGCGCGCGGCGTCACTCCGCCCGATCCAGAGCCCCTTCTTGGTCCCGATCAGCAACACACTCTCGGACATCTTTGTCCTCTTCTATCTGGGTGGGCCTGCCACCACGTTGATCAGCGGTACGCCGGTGGCGTAGCGCTCCAGCTGGGCGCGGACCAACCGGGCCACCCGAGGCGCGAAGGCGGTGGATGCGCCGCCTCGGTGAGGGTTGATCAGCAAATTCGGAGCGGACCACAGCGGGTGGCCCGCGGGCAAGGGTTCGGGATCCGTGACGTCGACGGCGGCGCGGAGACGGCCCGAGACGAGTTCCGCCAGGAGGGCGTCGGTGTTGACGATGACGCCGCGGGCGACGTTGATGAGAAGGGCGCCGTCCTTCATCGTGGCGAGGAATTTCTCGTCGACGAGGCCGCGGGTCTCGTCTGTTGCGGGGGTGAGGAGGACGACCACGTCAGCCTGTGGAAGGAGGGTCGGGAGGTCGGTGATCGGGGACACGCCGTCGCGCGGCCGCCGTGCGACGCGGAGTACGGAACATTCGAAGCCGGCGAGGCGGCGTTCGAGCGCCTCACCGATCGAGCCGTAGCCGAGGATCAGCACGGTCCGATCGGCGAGCGAGTCGTCCATCTCGTCGTACGACGACGGCCAGATCCCGAGCTCCTGGTTGCGTACTGCGCGGGGAAGGTTCCGGTACGACGCCAGGATCAGCCCGACCGCGAGTTCGGCGGTGGACGCGTCGTGCACACCCCGCGCGTTGCACAAGGTGACGCCCTCGCCGAGGTACGGCAGGAAGTTCTCGAAGCCGGCCGTCTGGGTCTGGACGACCTTCAGCGCCGGCATCTCCGCGACGACCTCGGCCAGTTCAGGCCCGCCCATATAACTGGGCACGTAGAACTCCACCGTGTCCAGCGACGGTGGCCGGTCACCACCCGCGAAGTACTCGACGTCGAATCCTGCCGGCAACCCACCGAGGAAGCTGTCCGCGTCCTGCCACGGCAGCCATGTCTTCACCGCATCAGCCATATCCCGAACCTACTCGCTGCTCATTCCGATCGTTCACCGGTGACGTCGGAGCCGGCCCGGCGGACTCGACATCCGCACGGAAGTTTCTTCGAGGGGACTCGAAGTTGGTGAGAATTCCGTGCCGGACCGGAATTTCGGTCGTACTCTGGATCGGTGCCTTCGACACCGGATCTGGCCTCGACCCTCGATCACGACCAGGCCGTAGGACGGCTGAGAGCGTCCTACCAGCGCATCCCGGCGGGGCAGCCCGTCCGGCTGGCCAAGCGCAGCTCCAACCTGTTCCGGCCCCGGACGGCCGTCGACACCCCAGGGCTCGACGTGTCCGGCCTGACCGGCGTGATCAGCGTCGATCCGGCCGGCCGAACGGCGGACGTCCAGGGCATGTGCACCTACGAGGACCTGGTCGCGGCCACCCTCCCGCACGGACTGATGCCGCTGGTCGTACCTCAGCTGCGCACGATCACGCTCGGCGGCGCGGTCACCGGCCTCGGCATCGAGTCCACGTCGTACCGCAACGGCCTGCCGCACGAGTCCGTCCTCGAACTCGACATCCTGACCGGCTCCGGCGAGCTCGTCACCGCGCGGCCCGAGGGCGAGCACGCCGACCTGTTCCGGACCTTCCCGAACTCCTACGGCTCGCTCGGCTACGCGACCCGGCTGCGGATCGAACTCGAACCGATCTCCCCGTACGTCGCGCTTCGGCACGTCCGCCTCGGTCTCGACGAACTCGGCCCTGCCATCGAGTCGATCGTTGCCGCGGGCACCTATGACAACCAGCCCGTGCACTTCGTCGACGGAGTCGCCTTCACGCCGGACGAGGCCTATCTGACGCTCGGGCGGAACAGCGACGCCGCAGTACGGACGAGTGACTACACCGGTCAGGAGATCTTCTACAAGTCGATCCAGCAACGATCGACCGACTTCCTCACGGCCAACGACTATCTGTGGCGCTGGGACACCGACTGGTTCTGGTGCTCGGCGGCCTTCGGCGCCCAGAACCCTTATCTCCGGCGGGTCTGGCCGCGCAAGCTTCGGCGAAGCGACGTGTATCACAAGATCATCGGGTTCGAGAACCGTCATCAAGTTGCCGCGCGCATCAATCGTCGACGCGGGAACGCCGACCGCGAGCGCGTGGTTCAGGACGTCGAGATCCCGACGGCGCGGCTGGCCGGCTTCCTGCGCTGGTTCGACGCCGAGGTGGGGATGCGGCCGGTCTGGCTGTGCCCGCTGCGGTTGCGCGGCGACGAGTCGTGGCCGCTGTATCCGCTGAAACCCCGCGAAACCTACGTGAACGTGGGCTTCTGGGGCACCGTGCCGATCGCGCCGGGCGCCGCCGACGGCGACGTGAACCGGCGGATCGAGGCGGCGGTCGCCGACTTCGACGGCCACAAGTCCTTGTACTCCGATGCCTACTACGACCGGGACACCTTCGACCGGCTCTACAACGTCCCGGCCCTGACCGCAGTGAAAGATCGCTACGACCCCGACGCCCGGTTGACCGGGCTCTACGAGAAGGCGGTGACGCGTCGATGACGGCTACCCTCCCGACGCAGGTTTCGATCGCAGCAGCGCTGACAGCGGTGGCGCCTGACGGACTGCCTTTCCGCTTCACGGCGTACGACGGCAGCTCGACCGGGCCCGAGGACTCCCCGGTCCACATGCACCTGGCCACCGAGCGCGGGCTCTCCTACATCCTGACCGCACCGGGCGATCTCGGCCTGGTCCGCGCTTACGTCCAAGGCGATCTGGAGATCACCGGCGTCCACCCGGGCAACCCGTACGGCCTGATGAAGCTGATGCTGAACGAGCTCCACTTCCAGCGCCCCTCGCCGGCGGAAGCGCTGCGGATCGTGCGCGGGCTGGGCTGGAGTCACCTGAAGCCACCGCCCCCGCCGCCGCAGGAGCACCTGCCGAAGTGGCGTCGTACGTTCGAAGGTCTGCGTCACTCGCGGACCCGGGACAAGGTGGCGATCCACCACCACTACGACGTGTCGAACAAGTTCTACGAGTACATCCTCGGACCGTCGATGACGTACACGTGCGCCGTCTACACGTCGCCGGACGCGACGCTCGAGCAGGCGCAGTTCGAGAAGTACGACCTGGTCGCGCGGAAGCTCGACCTGAAGCCAGGTCAGCGGCTGCTCGACGTGGGCTGTGGCTGGGGCGGCATGGTCCGGCACGCGGCGCGCGAGTACGGCGTGAAGGCGATCGGCGTCACCCTGTCGGCCGCGCAGGCGGAGTGGGCGCAGGAAGCGATCAAGGCCGAGGGGCTCGAGGATCTCGCCGAGGTGCGGTTCTCCGACTACCGCGACGTGTCCGAGCGCGACTTCGACGCGATCAGCTCGATCGGGCTGACCGAGCACATCGGCGTCCGGAACTATCCGTCGTACTTCGGGTTCCTGCTCGACCGGCTGCGGCCCGGCGGGCGGTTGCTGAACCACACGATCACCCGGCCGGACAACCGGTACCGGTCGACGGGGGCGTTCATCGACCGGTACATCTTCCCGGACGGCGAGCTGATGGGGTCCGGGCGGATCATCGCCGACGCGCAGGACGCGGGGTTCGAGGTACGGCATGAGGAGAATCTGCGGGAGCACTACGCGCTGACGCTGACCGGCTGGTCCGAGAACCTGGAGGCGCACTGGGACGAGGCGGTCGAAGAGGTAGGTTTCGCCACCGCGAAGATCTGGGGGCTCTACCTGGCCGCCTGCCGGGTCGGTTTCGAACGCAACAACACCCAGTTGCACCAGATCCTCGCCGTCAAACTCCACGAAGACGCCTCGTCGGGCTTCCCGCTCCGCCCGACCTGGCTCAGCTGAGCTACAGGGTGCTCAAGGCAAGTAGCAGGAGGCGTACTGCGGCCGCGGTGGTTGCGGTGGGTGCCTTGGTGGCGGGTTGTGGGGACAACGGTGGGGACGCGGAGCCGTCGGTGTCGACCAGGTCGGCGACATCGGCGACTCCTAGTACTCCGCGCGCGCTGAAGCTGGAAGTCGCCGGGACGGTCGCGACCGGGATCGAGGTGCCGTGGGGGTTGACCTTTCTGCCCGACAAGTCGGCCTTGGTGGCGTCGCGGGACTCCGGTGAGGTGAAGCGGATCGCCGACGGCCGGGTCACGTCGGTCGGGAGCGTGCCGGGAGTGGATTCCTCGAGCGAGGGCGGATTGCTCGGGCTCGCGGTCGATCCGGCGTACCCGTCGCGGCCTTATGTTTACGCGTATTACTCGACCAGCTCGGACAACCGGATCGCCCGGTTGACCTATCAGAACGGGCGGATCGGGAGTCCTCAGGTGATCCTCCAGGGCATCCCGATGGCAGCCGTCCACAACGGCGGGCGGCTGCGGTTCGGGCCGGACGGGTTCCTGTACGCCGGAACGGGTGACGGCACCGAGGGGCCTAACTCGCAGAGCGACGACTCGCTCGGTGGGAAGATCCTGCGGATCACGACCGACGGGAAGGCTGCGCCGGGTAATCCTGGCGGACGGCTCTGGTACTCCAAGGGTCACCGGAACGTGCAGGGGCTCGCGTTCGACGGTTCTCAGCTGTATGCCGCGGAGTTCGGCCAGAACACCTGGGACGAGTTGAACGTGATCACGGCCGGTGCGAACTACGGCTGGCCGGCGGCCGAAGGGGTCAGCCAGCTCGACGGGATGGTCGATCCGGTTGCGCAGTGGCGGACGAGTGACGCCTCACCGTCGGGGATCACCTTTGCCCAGGGGTACATCTTCATGGCCGGGCTCCGGGGCCAGCGGCTCTGGGCGATCCCGGTCGCCGACGGACGGCGTACGGGTGAGCCTGTTGCCTTCTTCACCAACCAGTTCGGGCGGCTGCGGACGGTCGAGGCCGCGCCGGACGGGTCGTTGTGGCTGACCACGTCGAACACGGACGGCCGCGGTACGCCGAGGGCCGGCGACGACCGGATCCTGCGGGTGACGATCAGTTAAGAGGCGAGGCGCTCGCGGGTGCGGCGATTGGGGCCGGACGGTTCGGCCTGGTTGATCTCGGCCCAGATCGCGTCGAGGGACAGGCCGAGGACGTCGGCGATCGCGGCGATGGTCGGGAAGGCCGGGGTCGCCACCCGGCCCGATTCGATTTTGCGCAGCGTCTCCGGGGAGACTCGGGCATCGAGGGCGGTGTCGAGCATCGAGCGCTCACCCCGGGCGCGCCGGAGGAGGGCGCCGAGACGCTGTCCGCGCTCGACCTCTGCGGGGGTGAGCGGCAACCTGACCATGACACCGATGATAGTACCGGTATAGTTTGGCCGGGATAGTTATTGGAACCGTGAGGAAGGCACCACGATGATCGAGATCCTGAGCCCGGCCGAGGTGGACCGGGCGCGGCAGACCGGCGCTTTGGTCGCGAGCATTCTGCAGACCATGAAGAGCCGGAGCACGGTCGGCACCAATCTGCTGGACATCGATCAGTGGACCAAGGAGATGATCCTCGACGCCGGGGCGGAGTCCTGCTACGTCGACTACGAGCCGTCTTTCGGGCGCGGGCCGTTCGGTCACTACATCTGTACGGCGGTCAACGACGCGGTGCTGCACGGCCTGCCGTCGGACTACACGCTGGCCGATGGCGACCTGCTGACGCTCGACCTCGCTGTGCTGCTCGACGGAGTCGCGGCGGATTCGGCCATCAGTTTCATCGTCGGCGAATCGCGGCCGGCCGAGAGTGTCGCGCTGATCGACGCGACTGAGCGTGCCCTCGCCGCTGGGATCGCCGCAGCGGGGCCGGGGGCTCGGATCGGTGACCTGTCCCATGCGATCGGGACCGTGCTCAGCGAGGCCGGCTATCCGATCAACACCGAGTTCGGCGGCCACGGCATCGGATCGACGATGCACCAGGACCCGCACATCTCGAACACGGGTCGCCCGGGACGCGGCTACCAATTGCGCCCGGGCCTACTCCTCTGCCTGGAGCCGTGGGTGATGGCCGACACCGCCAAGCTCGTGACCGACGACGACGGCTGGACCCTCCGCAGCATCACCGGCTGCCGCACGGCCCACAGCGAACACACCATCGCCATCACCGATTCCGGCGCGGAGATCCTCACCGTCGTCTCTTAGGCGGCCTTGCTGAGCGGGTTCTGCTGGTCGAGGAGAGCTCGGGCGACGGAGGCATCGGCTGCGGTCGCGCGGACCTCGTAGCGGGCGGGGAGGAGTTCGGTGAAGACCGCCTCCGGGCGGTTGTGGACGAGTCCCCGCCCGAGGCCGATCAGCCCGCCGACCAGTACTCCGTACACGATGCCCCAGAGCACCACGGCCAGCCCTGACAGGTTGGTGTCCGCTACCAGGGTGACGAACACAGCCGCCAGCAGGCCGAGTGCGAGGCCCGTCCCGGCGCTCTTCGCCGCCAGCCCGGCCGTCGAGGCTCGCGGTCTCTCGGTCAGGACCAGCTCGGCACCGACGATCGCCAGACTCTCCCGGCTCATCCCGGACGATCGCAGGAACCCGACCGTCTCCTGGGCCTCCGGGTAACTCGCCGCGGAGACGATCACCGTGTCATGCACCAGCACCTCAACCCCAGACCGCAAAACCATTCCTCTCACCACCTAGCTCGCACCGGACCCCTCCACTAGTACCAGCCCGGCCAAATCTGAAACGTAAAGTTGCCCACGGCAACATGACTGAGCCCCGGGCAGGTAGACCCGGGGCTCAGCGAGGGTGCGGGGTCAGATGCCCAGCTTGGCGTTCAGGAGTTCGCGGACCTTGGCGGCGTCGGCCTGGCCGCGCATGTCCTTCATGACGGCGCCGATCAGGGCCCCGGCGGCGGCGGGCTTGCCGGAGTTGACCTTCTCGACGACGTCCGGGTTGGCGGCGATGGCCCGATCGATGGCCTCGATCAGGGCCGAGTCGTCCGAGACCAGAGCCAGGCCGCGGGACTCCATGATCTCGGCCGGCGTGCCCTCGCCCTTGACCAGGCCGTCGAAGACCTGGCGGGCGAGCTTGTCGTTCAGCGCGCCGTCGTCGACGAGCTTCTGGACAGCCGCCACCTCGGTCGGTCCGACGCCCAGGTCGCCGAGGTCCTTGCCGCTCTCGTTGGCGGCGCGGGCCAGCTCGCCCAGCCACCACTTCTTCGCCGCCGACGGGTCGACGCCGAGCTCGACGGTCTGCACGATCAGCTCGAGCGCACCGCCGTTCACGACGTCGCGCATCTCCAGGTCGGTGAGGTTCCACTCCTGCTGCAGCCGGACGCGTCGCAGGGAAGGTGCCTCCGGCAACGACTTGCGCAGCTCCTCGACCCATTCGCGCGACGGCGCGATCGGGACCAGGTCGGGCTCGGGGAAGTACCGGTAGTCGTCCGCGTCGGACTTCTCCCGGCCGGACGTGGTGATGCCGGTGTCCTCGTGCCAGTGCCGGGTCTCCTGGACGATCTTCCCGCCGGCGTTCAGGACAGCGGCCTGCCGGGTGATCTCGTAGGTGACGGCCCGCTCCACCGACCGGAACGAGTTCACGTTCTTGGTCTCGGTCCGGGTGCCGAAGACAGTTGCACCGCGCGGCTTCAGCGACAGGTTCGCGTCACATCGCAGTGAGCCCTGGTCCATCCGGGCGTCCGACACGCCCAGTGCGAGCACCAGGTCGCGCAGATGGTTCACGAGAACCCGGGCTACCGCGGCGGCCTTCTCCCCGGGGACCTCGATCGTCTTGGTGACGATCTCGATCAGCGGGATCCCGGCCCGGTTGTAGTCGACCAGCGAGTGCGACGCGCCGTGGATCCGGCCGGTCGCGCCACCGACGTGCAGCGACTTGCCGGTGTCCTCCTCCATGTGGGCGCGCTCGATCTCGATCCGGAACGTCTCGCCGTCCACCACGATCTCGGTCCACCCGTTGAAGGCGATCGGCTCGTCGTACTGCGAGGTCTGGAAGTTCTTCGGCATGTCCGGGTAGAAGTAGTTCTTCCGGGCGAACCGGCACCACTCGGCGATCTCGCAGTTCAGCGCGAGGCCGATCTTGATCGCGGACTCGACGCCGACCGCGTTCACCACCGGCAGCGCGCCCGGCAGGCCGAGGCAGACCGGGCAGGTCTGCGTGTTCGGCTCGGCGCCGAACTCGGTCGGGCAGCCGCAGAACATCTTCGACTTGGTGTTCAGTTCGACGTGGACCTCGAGGCCCATCACCGGGTCGTACTGCGCGAGTGCCTCGTCGATCGGCACTACCTCGGCAACGACAGTCATCGGGTGACCTCCAGCTCCGGAGCCTTCGACATCAGCACGCCACCCCACTGGTCGGCCAGCGCGGACTCCAGCGCGGCGCCGACCTTGTACAGCAGGTCGTCGCGCATCACCGGTGCCATCACGTGGAAGCCGACCGGCAGCCCGTCCTCGTCGGCCAGGCCGGCCGGGAACGAGGCCGCGGCGTTGCCGGCCAGGTTCGACGGGATCGTGCAGAGGTCGTTCTTGTACATGGCGATCGGGTCGTTCACCCGGTCGCCGATCGCGAACGCGGTGGTCGGCGTCGCGGGCGAGACCAGCACGTCGACGTGCTCGTAGGCATTGGCGAAGTCACGCGCGATCAACGTCCGGACCTTCTGCGCCTGGCCGTAGTACGCGTCGTAGTACCCGCTGGACAGCGCGTGCGTGCCGAGCATGATCCGGCGCTTGACCTCGGCGCCGAAGCCGGCCTCGCGAGTGAGCCGCATCACCTGTTCGGCGTCGTTCTCGCCGTCGTCGCCGACCCGCAGGCCGAACCGCATCGCGTCGAACTTGGCCAGGTTGGACGAGGCCTCGCTCGGCAGGATCAGGTAGTACGCCGGGAGCGCGTACTGGAAGTGCGGGCAGGACACCTCGACCACCTCGGCACCGAGCTTGGTGAGCAGCTCGACCGCCTCGTGGAAGCGGGCCTCGACACCCGGCTGGTATCCCTCGCCGCCGAGCTCCTTGACGACACCGATCCGCAGCCCGTTCACGTCACCGTGCCGGGCCGCCTCGACCACCGGCGGAACCGGCTGGTCGATCGAGGTGGAGTCCATCGGGTCGTGCCCGGCGATCACCTCGTGCAGCAGCGCCGCGTCGAGGGTCGTCCGGGCACACGGGCCGGGGGTGTCCAGGCTGGAGGCGAGCGCGATCAGGCCGTACCGCGAGGTTCCGCCGTACGTCGGCTTGACGCCGACCGTGCCGGTGAACGCGGCCGGCTGCCGGATCGAGCCACCGGTGTCGGTGCCGATCGCCAGCGGCGCCTGGTACGCCGAGATCGCGGCCGACGAGCCACCGCCCGAACCACCCGGGATCCGGCTCAGGTCCCACGGGTTGTGGGTCGGTCCGTACGCCGAGTTCTCGGTCGACGAACCCATCGCGAACTCGTCCATGTTGGTCTTGCCGAGGATCACGATGCCGGCCGCCTTCAGCCGCTTCACCACGGTCGAGTCGTACGGCGGCTTCCAGCCCTCGAGGATCCGCGAACCGGCCGTGGTCGGTACGCCGTCCTGGGTCAGCACGTCCTTCAGCGCGAGCGGAACGCCGGCCAGCGGGCCGAGCTCCTCACCCTTGGTCCGGCGCGCGTCGACTGCAGCTGCCTGGGCCAGTGCGCCCTCGGTGTCGACATGCAGGAACGCCCGTACGGCGGTGTCGGTGGCCGTGATCCGGTCCAGGTGCGCCTGGGTGATCTCGACCGAGCTGGTCTCACCGGACGCCATCAGCTCCGACAGCTCGACGGCTGTCTTACGGGTCAGATCGCTCATCAGTCCTCACTCAGAATCCGCGGCACCCGGAAACGCTGCTCTTCGGCGGCCGGGGCGCCGGACAGCGCCTGCTCGGGCGTCAGGCAGGGCACGTTCTCGTCCTTGCGCATCACGTTGCTCAGCGGCAACGCGTGCGAGGTCGGCGGGATGTCCTCCGCGGCCACGTCGCTGACCTGCGCGACCAGGCCGATGATCTGGTCGAGCTGCGGAGCGAGGTGGTCGAGCTCGTCGTCGGAGAGCTCGATCCGCGCCAGTCGCGCCAGGTGGGCGACCTCTTCGCGGGTAATCGATGGCATGAAAGGGATCCAATGGTCTCGCAGGATGGCCGGACCGCTGGTTCAGCCCGACCTGGCCATCCTAGTGGGCCACCACTGTCTCCTTTGCCCCTATATACCGCGGCCTGTGGATAGCGGGTTTCGGACCAGAAAGTGAGAGGCCGGGCGTGTCTTCGGGTTCCGCTCTGTAACATTGGCCGCGACAGGGCGTAACTTGCGTGGTAATCGGCTGGGAGATGATCGTTCGGTGTTCCTGCTGCGATTGATCATCCCGGACCGTCCCGGTTCGCTGGGCACCGTGGCAACCGCCCTCGGTGAGGTGAACGCGGACATCCATGCCATCGAGATCGTGGAACACCGGCGCGAGAACGGCACCGCCGTCGACGACATCGTGGTCGACCTGCCACCAGGTGTCCTGCCCGACCGGCTGGTCTCGGCCTGCAACAGCGTCCCTGACGTCGAGGTGATCTGGTTCTCCCGCTACGGCGCGGGTGGCGGCCTGCACATGGACCTCGAGGCTGTCGAGCAGATGACGTCGGCACCGGCCGAGGCGGTCGACATCCTGGTCGAGCAGGCGCCCTCGGTGCTGCACGCCGACTGGGCCGCGCTGCTGGACGGCACCGGCAGCGAGATCAAGGTCGCCCTGGAGACGAGCGCGACGCCGCAGTTCGGCGACCTGGTCAACCAGTGGCTCCCGCTGGACAAAGCGACCACTCTGGAAGCTCCGAGCCACCAGGGTCTGTCGGAGTCCGTGCTGGTCGCCGCACCTCTGGAGTCGAACCGTCGCGTGCTGGTGATCGGCCGCCGCGGTGGACCCGAGTTCCTCGGCTCCGAGGTCGCCCGCCTCAGCTACCTCGCCAACCTCGCGGTCACCATCCGCGCCACCGCCTGACCTCATAACAAAAGCCGCCCTCCTCCATCGCGGGGAAGGGCGGCATTTGCGTGCGGCGCTTCAGAAGAACTTGAAGTAGGCGAGGGTCCAGAGGGCGGCGAGGATCAGCAGGATCACGACGCCGATCAGCACGACGATGATGATCGCCTGGCTGTTCTTGTCGCCGCGTTCCGGCAGGTCGAACTGGGTCGGCCCCCAGGCGCCGCCGCCGTCCACCCGTTGCATCGCTTCGGGCGGCGGCTTGGCGACCTGGTGGGCCACCCGCTTCTCCGGCTCGAACTTCATTCTTTCAGCGTACTCAGACGTAGAAATTCTCGGACCGGATCGAGATGCTCCGTGAGCCGTAGTCGGAGTCGGTGTCGTTGCCGGTGATCTCCACCCGCCAGCCCGACACGTACCCGGCGTACGACTTGCCGTCGCTGTGCGACGAGACGTAGTCCTTCAGCGCCGCAACGTCCGGGCCCTTGAGGACGCCGAAGCCGTCCGCGATCGCCCCCGGCATCGCTGCCTTGATGTCGTCGCCTTCGCCGCTGACCCGGATGTCGAACGAGCTCAGGCCGCCACTGCTGCTGCCGTAGCCGTCGATGAGCTGCGAGCCGTACTTGCCGACCGTCTTCTTGCACAGCGAGGTGCAGGCGTACTTCTTCGCCTTCAGCGCCGCGTTCAGCTGCGCCTCGGTGATGTCGAACTTCTTGCGCGGCATCTCGAACGAGTCCGAACCCGACTTGCCACCCGACAGCGACAGGTCGCCACCGTAGTTGGAGAGCCGGAACTCGCCCCAGGTGCTGCCGACCTTCTGGTTCTTCTGGCCGGTCTTCACCGCCTGCTGAACCTTCGCCACCTCGCTGCCGCCGAAGGCGTCGTTGCCGATCGCCTGCAGCGCCTGGTCGAAGGTGACGCCGGCATTGTTCACGTTGTCGCTGTCGTAGGACCGGATCCGGACACCGATGATGGTCCCGTCGGACTGGAACTGGAAGACGACCTCGGCGGTCTTCGGACCGTCGTACTTGAAGCAGCCGCGGTGGGCGCCCTGCGGGCCGTTGAACAGGTCGCTGCACTGGAAGCCGGCGCCCTGCAACTTGTCGGTCGCGGTCTTCGCCTGGCCGGTCGCGTTGCCGAGCTGGCCGGCCGGCGGAGCCTGCGTCGGGTCACCATCCGGCGTCGTCGGGGCGTCGGTCGGCTGGGTGTTGTTGGTCGGCAGTGGGTCGGCTTCCTTCTTGTCGTCGCCGCCCAGCGCCTTGATGCCGAGGAAGACGAGCAGGCCGATCAGTACGACGCCGATCACGCCACCGCCGATGAACAGCGGCATCTTGTCCTTGCCGAAGCCACCGCCGCCCGGGCCCTTACCGCCAGGTCCACCGGTCTGCCAGGGTTGCTGCTGGCTGTGCTGCTGTTGCCAGCCGGGCTGCTGGCCAGGCTTGTTCTGGCCCCATTGCTGCTGCTGGTAGCCGCCCTGCTGCGGGGACTGCTGTCCCGGACGCTGACCCCAGCCCTGACCGCCCTGCTGCGGAGGCTGGCCTTGACCGGGCTGCTGACCCCAGCCGGCGCCACCCTGCCCCGGTTGGGGCTGACCCTGCTGGGGCGGCGCGGGCGGCTGTGCCGGGGGCTGCTGCGCGGGAGGACGTTGTCCCCAACCGCCGCCCTGGGGAGGCTGTTGCTGGCCCCACCCACCTTGACCCGGCTGTCCCCCTTGCTGCCCGCCTGGCTGGCCCCCCGGCTGCCCAGGACCCCACGGCCCTTGTGGCGGCGTCGTCATAATCGCTCCTTTGAACCCACTGGTAGACGGTGCAAACTAACAGTCCGACGGATCAACCCGGCGTCCGGCTCCATCAGATGTCCACTAGTCAGACACCGGTACTACGTGTCGCCGCCGTCCCCGTTCGTCGCAACCGCGGCTGCGGCCTCTGGTCCGTCCTCCAGGAGCACGCGGAAACCGGCCGCGTCCAGGATCGGTACGCCGAGCTGAACCGCCTTGTCGTACTTGGATCCCGGCGAATCGCCGACCACCACGAACGACGTCTTCTTCGAGACCGAGCTCGCCACCTTGCCGCCGCGGGACACGATCGCCTCGGTCGCCTCGTCCCGGCTGAACCCCTCGACCGTCCCGGTCACCACCACCGACTGCCCGACCAACGTCTGCTCGACAACCGGTCCGGTCCGCTCCTGCCGCATGACGACCCCGGCGGCCTTCCATTTGCGGACGATCTCCTGGTGCCAGTCGACCGCGAACCACTCCTTCACCGCGTGCGCGATGGTCGGCCCGACGCCCTCGATCTCGGACAACTCTTCCTCGGTCGCCGCCTCGATCGCGTCGATGTCGTCGTACGCCGCCGCGAGTGCCGCCGCCGCGGTCGGCCCGACGTGCCGGATCGACAGCGCGACCAGGCCGCGGGACAGCTGCTGGGTCTTCGCCTGCTCGAGGTTCGCGATCAGCTTCTGGGCGTTGGCGGACAGCGCACCGGCCTTGGTGGTGAAGAACGAACTGGTGGCCAGTGCCTCCTCGGTCAACGCGAACAGGTCGCCTTCGTCGGCGATCAACCCGCTGCTGATCAAGGCGTCCGCGGCCTTGAAGCCGAGCACCTCGATGTCGAACGCCGACCGGCCGGCCAGGTGGAACAACCGCTCGCGCAGCTGCGCCGGGCAGGACCGGGAGTTGGGACAGCGGATGTCCACGTCCCCTTCCTTCATCGCCCGCAGCGTCGTCCCGCAGGAGGGACACTCGGTCGGCATCACCCAGGGTTGCGCGTCGTCCGGGCGCAGCTCGATCACCGGTCCGAGGATCTCGGGGATCACGTCGCCGGCCTTCCGCAGGACGACGGTGTCGCCCGGGTAGACGCCCTTGCGCTCCACTTCCTGAGCGTTGTGCAGGGTCGCGAATTCAACGGTCGAGCCGGCGACGCGCACCGGTTCCATGACGCCGTACGGCGTGACGCGGCCCGTGCGGCCGACATTCACCTTGATTTCGAGCAGCTTGGTGGTGACCTCTTCGGGCGGGTACTTGTACGCGATCGCCCAGCGCGGCGCGCTCGACGTCGAGCCGAGGGCACGCTGCAGGTCGACCTCGTCCACCTTGACGACGACGCCGTCGATCTCGTGGTCGACGGAGTGCCGGTTCTCGCCGTAGTACGCGATGAACTCGTTGACCTCGTCGAGCGTGCCGACCCGGCGGGCCCGGTCGCTGACCGGCAGACCCCACTCCTTCAGCTGCTCGTAGGCCTCGGACAACCGGTGTACGTGGTAGCCCTCGACCTTGCCGAGGCCGTGCACGACGAACCGCAGCGGGCGGCTCGCGGAGACCCGGGGGTCCTTCTGCCGCAGGGATCCGGCCGCACTGTTGCGGGGGTTCGAGAACGGGTCCTTACCGGCTTCGACGAGTTGCGCGTTCAGCTCGGTGAAGTCTTCGACCCGGAAGTAGACCTCGCCACGGACCTCCAGGAAGGCGGGCGGGTCGTCGGTCTTCAGCTCGTTCGGGATGGAGTCGATGGTGCGGGCGTTGAGGGTGATGTCCTCGCCGGTGCGGCCGTCGCCGCGGGTGGCGCCGCTGACCAGGCGGCCGTTCTCGTAGACGAGGTCGAGCGCGAGACCGTCCACCTTCAGCTCGCAGAGGAAGCCGCTGTCGTGGATCTGCTGAGCGGTGACTTCGCGCTCCAGCCGCTTCGCCCACGCCTCCATCTGCTCGGCGGAGAAGGCGTTGCCCAGGCTCTCCATCCGCTGCGGGTGCTCGACCGCGGTGAACAGCGTCGAGATCGGTACGCCGACCTTCTGGGTCGGCGAATCCGGCGTACGGAGCTCCTGGTACTGCTCCTCGATCGCCTGCAGCTCGTGCATCAGCGCGTCGAAATCGGCGTCGGAGATGGTCGAGGTGGCCATGTAGTACCGGAAGCGGTGCTCTTCGATCTCCCGGCTCAACGCGGCATGCCGCTCGCGCACCTCAGCAGGCGCGGCAGGCTGATCGGCGGCGGCAGTCTCGGGGATCTCGTCACTCATACCCCGAAATCTACCGTCGCCCGCCGACAGAATCCGGCATCTGCACCAGGTGACAACTGCACAAGGGAAGGAAGGAAGGAAGGCGAGGGGAGGGGCGGGATTACTCTTCTGCCTTCTCGCCTACGACATCGGCCGTTTTGGGGAGCAGTTCGAGGCGGGCCCGGGCGTCGTTGGCCGAGACGGCGCCGGCGAGACCGCAACCCGGCGTGATCACGACCTGCTTCAGGCGTTCCGGGTCGAGGCCGAGTTGACGCCACTGACGGACGAGACTCATCGCCGCTTGTTCCTGGTTCGGGATCGGGCCCATGGTGGGGACCACCCCGGCGTACAGGGTGGTGCCGGCCTCTACTGCAAGAGCGATCTGCTCCCAGGCGGCCTCGGTGAGCACGGCAACGTCTATTGCCACTCCCCCGGCACCCGCCTTCGTGAACACCTCGATAGGCGGCCGTGCCGCACAGCAGTGCACGAGTGTGATCGCAGGCGCGACAGCTTCGATCACCTGGTTCAGCAGCTCCACTGCACCAGGACCATCGACAGAGCGATGCTTGCTCCACCCACTAGCCGTCGGCACAGCACCAGCCAGTACTGCGGGGAGCCCCGGCTCATCCAGTTGCACCAGGAGATCCGCACCGGGCACGCGCCGGCGTACCTCGGCTACATGTTGTTGCAGACCGTGCGCGAGCCCCTCTGCAAGGTCACGGCGAGCACCGTGATCAGCCAGCACCTTGTCACCACGCGGAAGCTCGACTGTCGCAGCCAGCGTCCAAGGGCCGACGCTCTGGATCTTCAGCGGACCGGTGTAGCCGTCAGCAACCTCTTCAAGCGTGTCCAGGTCCTGCTGCAACAGTGAGCGAGCCCGGCGCTGGTCCATGCTCGCGCGCGGATCACTACCACCGGTCAACCGCCAGCCAGCCGGTTGAAGATCTGCTGCGAGTTCGATCAGCAAGGCCGTCGAACGGCTGACCATGTCGCCGTACGGACGGGCAGGAAGCTCGGGCACGAACGGGATCGTGACAACGTCGAGGATGTACTTCGTCCACTCGGTGAAGCTCTCGCCGGGCAGCGAACCGATCCCGGTTGTCTCAGGCACGTCAGACGCTCTGGGTAGCGCGCTGGACGGTGTCGATGGTGGCCGAGCCGATCACGCGCGTTCCGTCGTACAGGACGACCGCCTGGCCGGGCGCGACCGCGTCCGCCGGCTCGTCGAACTCGACCAGCACCTGGTCGTCCACGAGCCGCGCAGTGACGGCGATCTCCTCGCCGTGCGCGCGCAACTGCGCCTTCACCTGCAACTCCGAGGTGGGCGCCGGACCACACCAGCGCGGCTTCGACGCCGTCAGCCGCTCGACCGCCAGCTCGGCCCGCGAACCGACCGTCACCCGGCGATCCACCGGCGAAATGTCCAGCACGAACCGGGGCTTGCCGTCGGCGGCCGGCGTACCGATCTTCAGGCCCTTGCGCTGGCCGACGGTGAAGCCGTGCGTGCCCTTGTGCTCGCCGAGCTTGTTGCCGGCGGCATCGACGATGTCACCGGGCGCCTCGCCGAGCTTGTTGCTGAGGAAGCCCTCGGTGTTGCCGTCGGCAATGAAACAGATGTCGTGGCTGTCCGGCTTGGCCGCGACCGACAATCCGCGCCGCTCGGCCTCGGCCCGGATCTCGGACTTCGGGGTGTCACCGAGCGGGAAGAAGGCGTGCTTCAGCTGCTCCTGGGTGAGGACGCCGAGCACGTACGACTGGTCCTTGGCCGGGTCGACCGCGCGGTGCAGCTCACGCCCGGAAGGGGTGTCCACGATCTGCGCATAGTGTCCGGTGGCGACCGCGTCGAAGTCGAGGGCGAGCGCGCGATCCAGGACCGCACTGAACTTGATCTTCTCGTTGCACCGCAGGCACGGGTTCGGCGTACGGCCTGCCGCGTACTCCGCGACGAAGTCGTCCACGACGTCGGCCGCGAACCGCTCGGCCATGTCCCAGATGTAGAACGGGATGCCGATCACGTCGGCGGCACGGCGGGCGTCCCGCGAGTCCTCGATCGTGCAGCAGCCGCGCGCGCCGCTGCGGTACGACTGCGGGTTCCGGCTCAGGGCGAGGTGGACACCGACCACGTCGTGCCCGGCCTCGGCCATCCGCGCCGCCGCGACGGCGGAGTCGACCCCGCCGGACATGGCTGCGAGTACCCGCATCAGTTGTTCCTTCCCACGTTCTGCAGTCCTGCGGACTTCGCCCGCTCCACGACCGGTCCGATGTTGTCCAGTACTGCGTCGATGTCTTCGCGCGTACTGGTGTGCCCCAGCGTGAACCGGAGCGAGCCGCGTGCCCGCTGGTCGTCGTACCCCATCGCCAGCAGCACATGACTGGGCTCGGCGACCCCGGCGTTGCAGGCGGAACCGGTGGAGACCTCGATCCCGCGCGCATCGAGCAGGAGCAGCAGCGAGTCTCCCTCGCAGCCGCTGAACGACAAGTGTGCATTGTTGGGCAAGCGGCCGACCGGATCGCCCGACAGCTGCGCGCCCGGCGCGGCCGCCAGCACGCCTTCGATCAGGCTGTCCCGCAGCTCGGTGAGGCGCTCGGACTCGTCCTTCTGGTGCTGGATCGAATACTCCAGCGCCACCGCGAAACCGGCGGTCGCCGGGGTGTCGAGCGTGCCGGACCGTACGTCGCGCTCCTGCCCGCCACCGTGCACGATCGGCACCAGCTGGGTCTCCTTGCGGACCACCAGCGCACCGATCCCGTACGGACCGCCGAGCTTGTGCGCGGAAATCGTCATCGCGTCGGCGCCGAGCGTCGCGAAATCGACCGGCACCTGACCGATCGCCTGCACCGCGTCGGTGTGCACCGGGATGTCGTGCATCTTGGCGAGCGCGGCGATCTCCTGGATCGGCTGCAGCGTGCCGACCTCGTTGTTGGCCATCATCACTGTGACGAACGACACGGACTCCGGGTCCTTCGCGATCGCCTCGGCGACGCTGTCCGGCCGCACCCGACCCAACTCGTCGACCGGCAGCCACTCGATCTCGGCGCCTTCGTGCTGCGCCAGCCAGACGGCAGGATCCAGTACGGCGTGATGCTCGACCCCGCTGAGCAGGATCCGCCGCCGTCGCGGGTCGGCCGCCAGCCGGGCCCACCACAGCCCCTTGAGGGCGAGATTGTCCGCCTCGGTGCCGCCGGAGGTGAACACGATCTCGCTCGGTTGCGCGTTCAATGCCTCAGCGATCGTCTCCCGCGACTCCTCGACGGTGCGCCGGGCGGACCGCCCGGACCCGTGCAACGACGAAGCGTTGCCGGTCCGCCCGAGGTGCGAGGTCATCGCCTCGATCGCCGCAGGCAGCATCGGAGTCGTCGCAGCGTGATCCAGGTAGACCGTACGACGCGCAGTTGAGCTCATAACACTGATAAGAGTAAGTCCCCCGCGGATGTTCCCGATCCAGTCATCAATTCGGGAATAGATCGGGCAGCCCGAAGTGTTCGAAGAGGGCCGGATCCCTGAAGAGGGTGATCCGGGTGTCCTCAGCGCGCCTACGCTCCCTGACCGCGGATCTGGTCCAGCCAGACATGGTCCGGATGGAGGTGGTGGACCATGTCGGCTAGCCAGGTGCGTCGGGCCGCGGAGAGGAGTGGGAGGGTCGTGGCCAGGTCGGCGCGGTCCTTGGGGCGGTTGCCCTTGGCTTTGTAGGCCAGCGCCATTTCGGGGTTCAGGTAGCGGATGCCGTCGTCGGCGACCCAGGTGATCTCGTCCAGTGTGTAGTCGAGCGCCGGGTCCCGGCGGAAGATCCAGCGGCCGTCCCGGTCGGGGTTGAGCACCACGTCGTACTTCCACGGCGCGAGGGCGTGTTCGCGGAGCCAGACCTGGTCGGCGGTGTCCGGCATCTCCGGCTTCTCCGGTGTCAGAGCGGTCAACCCGGCGCCGGCTGCCCAGACGTGGAACCTACCCTCGGCGTACCGGACGAGTTCCGGGACGTGCCGGCGCCAGAAGGAGACGTCCAGATCGTCATGGTGCCGCGGTACGCCGGTGAACGCCTCGATCGACCAGCCACCGGCTACCCACCAGTCGAGCCCGAGCCCGCCGAAGAACTCCTTCGCCTCGTCCCGCGTCGCCGGCTCCACCGGCCCGTACCGCCGCTGAAACTCCAGGTCCTCCGGATCGAGCCCATCCGGGTACCAGTACCGCTTCTCCATTCCCCGATCCTAGGGTTCGTCGGGGTGAACGAATTCGCACCACGGGGTTGTCGTTCGCGACGAATACGCGGGCGTTGACCGGTTCTACGGTTCGAACCATGGCGACCCTGAGCGAGATCGAGACGTGGCTACAAGACCGGGTGCCGGCGTTGATCGCCGAGCATCAGGTCCCCGGTGTGGCGGTCGGAGTGCTGTTCGGCGGCGAGGTGATCGACTACGCGACCGGCGTACTGAGTCAGGCGACCGGTGTCGAGGCGACCGCCGACACCGTGTTCCAGATCGGCTCGATCACCAAGGTCTGGACGACGACGCTGGTGATGCAGCTCGTCGACGAGGGGCTGGTCGATCTCGACAAGCCCCTCCGCGATTACCTGCCGGAGTTCGCCATCAAGGACGACGAGGCGGCAGGCGTCATCACCATCCGGCAGCTCCTCAGCCACCAGGCCGGCTTCGAGGGGGACATCTTCAACGAGACCGGCAAGGGCGACGACGCGGTCGAGAAGTTCGTCGCTTCCATCAGTGAGGTCGGCCAGCTCTTCCCGCCTGGCGAGCTGTTCTCCTACAACAACGCCGGCTTCGCGGTCCTCGGCCGCTTGCTCGAAGTACTGCGTGACAAGCCGTACGACGCGGTGCTGCGCGAGCACCTCTTCACCCCGCTCGGCCTGAAGCACGCGGCCACCGATCCGTACGAGGCGATCCTCTATCGCGCCGCGGTCGGGCACATCCGGCCCGCTCCCGAGGAGGCGCCGGTCCCCGCACCGATCTGGGCGATGACGCGAGGGATGGCACCAGCCGGCGCCATGCTCGCGATGCGGCCGCGCGATCTGCTCACGTTCGCCAACCTGCACCTCGACGATGGCAAGGCAGCAGACGGTACGACGGTCCTCAGCGCTGCCGGCGTCAAGGCGATGCAGGAGCCGCAGGTGAAGGTCCCCCCGCTCGGCCTGATGGGCGACTCGTGGGGACTCGGCTGGGAGATCTTCGACTGGGACGGCACAACGGTGATCGGCCACGACGGCGGGACGATCGGGCAGAGCGCCTTCCTGCGCATCGTGCCCGAGCACGGCCTCGCGGTCGCCGTACTGACCAATGGCGGCGACACCATCGAGCTCTACAACAGTGTCGTCGGCCATGTGGTCAAGGAGCTGGCCGGCCTGGACCTGCCTGCGCTGCCCACGCCGCCAGCTTCCCCTGTACCGATCGACGCGCACCGGATGCTCGGCACCTACAGCTGCGAGGTCGCCGACTTCACCATCCGCCAGGACGAGGACGGCAAGCTCTGGCTCGACCAGACGCCGAAGGGGATCTTCGCGGAACTCGGCCCGGCGCCGGAACCGACCGAGCTGGTCGGCCGCACTGAGGACAGCCTGATCGCGCTCGAGGCCGAGAACGGCGTGCACATGCCGCAGGTCTTCCTCGGCGACGACGGCAGCGGCCGCGCGCTGTACCTGCACAACGGCCGCGCCATCCGCCGCGCCAACGCCTGAGCCCTGGAGTAGCTATGAGACTCACCATCGCAGTCGCCGGAGCGCTGGTCGCGGGCCTGGCCTTGTCCGCCTGCAGCTCGGGCGGCGAGACCAGTACTGCGGGCAAGCCGGTCGCTGGGGGGACGCTGACCATGGCGTTGAACAACGACCCCGGGAACCTCGACCCGCAGTTCACCTCGCTGTCGGTCACCAAGCAGGTCGACGCGTTCCTCTACGACTCCCTCACCAACGTCGATGCGACCGGCAAGGAGGTAGCGGGGCTGGCGGAGAAGTGGGAAGGCACCACCACCTCCGCGAAGTACACGCTGCGCAAGGGCATCACCTGCTCCGACGGTACGCCGCTGACGGCGACCACTGTCGCGGAGAACATCACCTTCGTCGGCAACCCGGCCAGCAAGTCGACCCGGATCGGGGTCTTCGTCCCGGCGGGCGCCAAGGCTACCGGTGACGACGCGACCGGCACGGTGACCGTGACAGCACCATCGCCGGACGCCTTCCTGGTCCGCAACGTCGGTGGTCTGCACATCGTGTGTGGTAAAGGCATGAAGGACCGCACGCTGCTCAAGCAGGGCTCGGACGGCACAGGCCAGTTCAAGGTCGCCGAGGCCGTGCCTGGTGACCACTACACGCTCACGAGGCGCAAGGAGTACGCGTGGGGCACGGGCGAGTTCAAGGCTGACCAGGCCGGCATGCCGGACAAGGTGGTACTCAAGGTCGTCGTCAACGAGACCACCGCGGCCAACCTGCTGAGCGCCGGACAGATCAACATCGCTGCCATCGCCGGACCGGACAAGGCACGGTTGGAGGCCCAGAAGCTCTTCTCCCGCAGCCAGGGCTCTCCACTGGGCGAGCTCTGGTTCAACCAGAAGCCTGGTCTGCCGACTGCGGACCTCGCAGTACGGAAGGCTTTGACGCAGGCGCTGGATCTGGCTCAGCTCGGCAAGGTGATCACCGGCGGAACCGGTAAGCCGACCACCAGCATGGTTGTCCCCGGCACCGGCCCTTGCAGCGACGACACCGTCACCGGCAACCTGCCCGGCCACGATCTCGACGCAGCGAAGGCAGGCCTCGACGCAGCCGGCTGGAAGGTAGGTGCAGGCGGCATCCGGGCGAAGGACGGCACCAAGCTCTCCCTGGTCTCCTACTACATGACCAGCCTCGGCCCCACAATGCAGTCCGGAGCAGAGCTGTTGCAGAAGACCTGGACCGAGCTCGGCGTCAACGTCACCCTCAAGGCGGTTTCAACTGCTGAGCTCAGCACTGTCGTCCTGGCCGGTCAGGGCACCTGGCACACCGGGCTGATCCCGCTGACCACGTCGTTGCCCAGCCAGCTCGTCAGCTTCCTGTCCGGCACGGGGCCGCCCAATGGCGGCAACTTCTCCTCGATCAACAACCCCGGGTACGACGCCGCGGTCGCGAAGGCGGCCAAGATCGCCGGAGCGGAGGGCTGCGGTGAATGGGCGAATGCCGAGCGCGCGTTGTTCCAGCAGGTCAACGTGGTGCCGTTCGTGAACTCGACCGTGCCGATCTTCGCCAAGGGCGCGACCTTCGAACTCAACGACGGCGTCGACCCGAGCTCGATCCGGATGCTGGCGCAGTAGTGGCGGCGACAGTCGGCGTCCCGGCCGCGGCGGCGAACCTCTCCACCCATCCCTGGGTGCGGTTCGCCGCCCGCCGGCTCGGGCGCCTGGTCGGATCTGTCCTCGTCCTGGTCAGCGCGGCGTTCCTGATGATCCACCTGATCCCTGGCGATCCGGTGCGCGGAGCACTCGGACCAGTGGCGGCTCAGAGCGTCGTCGACGCCCAGCGGGAAGCACTCGGCCTCAACGATCCACTCTGGCTGCAGTACTTGCACTTCCTGCAGCACCTGTTCACCGGCAACCTCGGTACGTCGATCAGCACCGGTCTCCCCGTCTCCGACGTCATCCGCGATCGTCTGCCGGCCACACTCCAGCTAGCTGTTGCAGCCTTCGTAGTCGCGGCGCTCATCGCGCTACCGGTCGGCCTGGCGATGGGCGTCCTCACCAGAGCCGGTCGCCGCCCACATAGCGAGCTGACCTTCACCTCCACCACAGTGGTTCTCGCTGCGATCCCCGAGTTCCTCCTGGCCGTCGGACTCGTCTACGTCTTCGCAGTCAAGCTCCACTGGCTCCCAGTTGCCGGCCGCAGCAACCTCTCGTCGTACGTGCTGCCGGTCCTGGCGTTAGCTGTAGGACCAGCCGCAGTACTCGCTCGCATCTGCCGAGTCGAACTCCTGGCAGTTCTACAGACGGACTACCTCCGTACGGCGCGAGCCAAGCGACTGCCCGCCGCTGCTGTCTATCTACGGCACGCGCTACCCAACGCAGTAACGGCGACGATCACCGTCGGCGGTCTCCTGTTGGGCGGCATGGTCGCAGGCACTGTCCTGGTCGAGAACGTCTTCAGTTGGCCAGGTCTGGGCAGCACGATCGTGTCCTCGATCCTCGCCAAGGACTACCCGCTGGTTCAGGGAGTAGTACTCGTCTACGGCGCAGGAGTGCTGCTGGTGAACCTTGCTGTCGACGTGATCCTCGCCCTGCTGGATCCCCGATCCACCATCCGGGAGAGCTGATGAAGAAGACAGCTCGCTGGATCGCAGTACTCCGTACGCCGGTTGGCGCCGGCGCCGGGGTGCTCCTACTCGCAGTACTGCTGCTAGCTCTCCTAGCTCCCATCCTGTGGACTCACCAGGCGACAGCAATCGACACAGAACACCTACTGGAAGGCAGCTCCAGCAAGCACCTGCTAGGCACCGACAACCTCGGCCGAGACATCTTCTACCGAGTACTCGTCGCCTCCCGTACGTCGATCCTGCTGGCCCTCACCGCGACTCTGATAGCGGTCGTCTGCGGACTGGTGCTCGGCTGTGCACCGGCTGTGCTCGGCAAGCGAGGCGGTCGACTCGCGACGGCCGTGGTGAACATCGCGGTCGCGTTCCCCGGTCTCCTGCTCGCCCTGTTCTTCGCTGTCGTCTTCGGCGTCGGCGCGAAGGGCGCAGTACTGGCCATCGGCTTCGCGGGAGCACCGTCGTTCGGCCGCCTCACCCAGACCCTGGTCGCCGGGATCGCCGAGCGGGACTACGTCGCGGCGGCGCGGATCGTCGGGGTCGGCCGGTTCCGGATGCTGTCGCGGCACATCCTGCCGAACGTCGCCGAACCGCTCGTGGTGAACGCGACGATCGGGGCAGGCGGTGCCTTGCTCGCTTTCGCCGGCCTGTCATTCCTCGGTCTCGGCGTCCAGCCACCCGCCTACGACTGGGGCCGGCTGATGGGCGAGAGCCTCAACAGCATCTACGTGCATCCGGCCGCCGCCCTGGCTCCCGGCGTCGCGGTCGTCATCGCGGGCCTCGCGTTCAACCTCTTCGGCGAGGCGGTGGCGAAGGGTTTCGGCGTACCGATCCTCAAGAACTCCCACCCAGCACCTTCGGAGACCAGGCCTGCGGCGCCGACGGACGACGACGCGGTGCTGGTCGTCGAGGACCTGTCGGTGACCTTTCCCGGCCCTGTCACGCCGGTGCGCGGGGTCAGCTTCACGATCCGCCGGAGCGAGATCGTCGGCGTGGTCGGCGAGTCCGGTTCGGGCAAGAGCCTGACCGCACTCGCCGTCGCCCAGCTGATCGAGTCGCCGGGACAAGTGCGAGCCTCGGAGCTGTCGTTCCTCGGTGCACCTCTGCTCGGCCGAACAGCAGATCGCGGTACGACGAATGCCCGGCGACGCCTGTTGGGTACGTCGTTCGCGATGGTCTTCCAGGACCCGATGACGTCCTTCAACCCGACCAAGCGGATCGGCGTACAGCTCGCCGAAGGTGCTCGGGAGCATCAAGGGATGACGCGGCGGCAGGCGATGACGCGGGCGGTCGACCGGCTGCGTGCGGTCCGGATCCCGCATCCGGGGCGAAGGGCACACCAGTATCCGCACGAGTTCTCCGGCGGGATGCGGCAGCGGGCGATGATCGGGATGGGCCTGATGGGGTCGCCCGCGCTGATCGTCGCCGACGAACCGACGACCGCGCTCGACGTCACCGTGCAACGGCAGGTGCTGCAGCTGCTCGAACAGATCCGCACCGAGAACGAGGTCGCCGTGCTGCTGATCAGTCACGACATCACGGTCGTCGGCCAGGTCTGCGATCGCGTTCTGGTGATGTACGCCGGGCGCATCGTCGAGGACCTGCCGGCGAGTGAGCTGACGACCGGGGCTCGCCATCCGTACACGCGGGCACTGCTGGCCGCAGTACCGGATCTGGAGACGCCGCTCGATGAGCCGCTGGCGGTGATTCCGGGGCGGCCGGTGGATCCGGCGCACTTCCCGCCCGGTTGCGCCTTCGCGGACCGGTGTGAGTTCGCCGAGGCGAGGTGCCGCACTGAGGATCCGGCGCTGGTCAGCCTCGGTGCGACACATCAGGTGGCCTGCTGGAACCCGCAGTCCGGCCCGGCCTGGCAAGCTCGGTACCCGGGCACCGAGTCGATCCGGACGGGGCAGCGATGAGCGAACTGCGTTTCGACCAGGTGTCGGTGCGGTTCGGCACGGGCCACCGCGCGATCACCGCTGTCGACGGGGTCGACCTGACCGTCCCGTCCGGGCAAGTGGTCGGGCTGGTGGGTGAGTCTGGTTCCGGCAAGTCGACGTTGGCTCGTACTGCGGTCGGGCTGACCGCGCCGTCGTCCGGGCGGATCCTGCTGGACGGTGTACCGATCGACCACCGGGCAAGAAAGCTCCAGATGGTCTTTCAGGACCCCTACTCGTCGCTCGATCCGCGGATGACGATCGGCGACACGATCGCCGAGGCCGTACCCCGCGGCGCCGGTCGTCCCGGCGTGGCAGCGGGACGGAGCCGGCGCGCTGAGGTCGGTCGACTTCTCGATCTCGTCGGACTCGATGCCGCTCGCGCGGACGCGTATCCGGGGGCGTTGTCCGGCGGTCAGCGGCAGCGGGTCGCGATCGCCCGGGCGCTGGCGGGGCAGCCGGACGTGATCATCGCCGACGAGATCACCTCGGCGCTCGACGTCTCCGTCCAAGGCACCATGCTCAACCTCGTCCGTTCACTACAGCGCGAACTGCACCTGTCGATGCTGTTCATCTCGCACAACCTGGCCGTCGTGCGCTACGTGAGCGACCTGATCGCGGTCATGTACCTCGGCCGGATCGTCGAGGTCGGACCTGCCGACCAGGTGCTCAACAATCCACAACACGACTACACCCGAGAGCTTCTCGCCGCCGTACCCCGCCGCGAGACCTCGTACTCAAGGAGGACTTCCGCGTGACCCGACACCTGCGCATCGACGATCTGACCGACCTCGTAGTGCCGGAGCAGCCTGCGCTGTCGCCGGACGGCACCCAGATCGCCTACGTTTTGCGTACGACCGACGTGGAAGGCGACCGCACACTGCGAAGCCTCTGGCGAGTAGCGGCGTCTGGTGGTGAGCCACAGCAGCTCACCAGAGGCGATGCCGACAGCACTCCCGTCTGGTCGCCGGACGGAACCCAGTTGGCGTTCCTGCGCGCCAAGGACGGCCCAGCCCAGCTCTGGCTGCTTCCTGTCGGCGGTGGTGAACCGGAGCAGGTCACCACTCTCCCGCTGGGAGCAGGGACGCCACGGTGGAGTCCTGACGGCACCCGGATCGCCTTCAGTGCACCGGTGGACATCGCTGGGCTGGACGACGAGAAGCGCGGGCATACGCCGATCGTCACCGAGCGGCTGGACTACCAGGCCGACGGCGCCGGCTGGCTGCGGACCATTCGCCAGCACCTTCACCTGCTCGACGTGGACACGAAGAAGTGCCGGCAAGCCACCGAAGGCGACTGGCACGCCAGTGACCCCTCCTGGTCGCCCGACGGCACCAAGCTCGCCTACAGCGCCGGTACTGCGGCCGACGTCGACCTCAACCCGACAGCACCGGCCTACCTGCTCGATGCGACCGACGAGAAGGCAACGCCTCAGCTAGCTGGTCTCTCTGAGGGCATCGCCGGTCCGGTGAGCTGGGCAGACGACTCATTGCTCATCGTCGGCAACCTCGCCGGACCTGTCGGGCACGCAGGTCTCCTGCGGCTCTCGCTCGACACTGGCGAACTGGTGAACCTGGCGGCGTCTCTGGACCGCAACGTGATGCCCGGCGGACCGGCGTACCCCGGAGCCCTTCCCTGCTTGATCGATGACGGCAGCACGGTCCTCTTCGCCATCCGCGAGCGCGGCTGCAGTCACCTGTACTCCGTACCGGTTGCCGGCGGCACTCCTCAGCTCGTGCTGGGCCAGGCCGGCCAGAACGTCTCCAGTCTCACCGTCTCCGGCAACACCGCTGCGCTGGTGCTCACCACCCAGACGTCGTACGGCGAAGTCGTCACACTAGACCTGGCGAGCGGTGAGGTCACCCCGCGCACGTCGTACGGCGAAAAGCTTGCCGAGGTGGAGCACTTCCTCCGGGAGGAGCGAGAGTTCACCGTGTCCGACGGGACCGTCGTGGCTGGCTACCTGATGCGCGATCCGTCGGCTACTGGGCAGCAGCCGCTGCTGCTCGACATCCACGGCGGTCCGCACAACGCGTGGAACGCCGTGTCGGACGAGTACCACCTCTACCACCAGGAGCTCGTCGCACGCGGCTGGAGCATCTTGCTGATGAACCCGCGCGGCAGCGACGGGTATGGCGAGGAGTTCTACAACGGGGTGCTCGGCGGCTGGGGTACCTCCGATGGGAAGGACTTCCTGGAGCCCATCGACCAACTGGTTGCCGAGGGCATCGCTGATCCCCAGCGGCTTGCGGTAGCCGGCTACAGCTACGGCGGCTTCATGACCTGCTACCTGACTAGCCGCGACGACAGGTTCGCTGCAGCAGTCACCGGTGGTGTGGTCAGCGACCTCACCAGCATGAGCGGTACGTCGGACAGCGGCCACTACCTCAGCGTCTACGAGCTGAACGGTCCCGGTGACTTCACTGCGATGTCCCCGATCAGTCAGGTCGACAAGGTGAAGACCCCGACTCTGGTGCTGCACGGTGACGCGGACGTCCGTTGCCCGGTCGGCCAGGCGCAGCAGTGGCACACCGCGTTGCGTGAACAAGGCGTACCGACGCAGCTGGTGCTCTACCCGGAGGCGAGTCACCTCTTCATCGTCGATGGCAGGCCTTCGCACCGGCTCGACTTCAACCGGCGCATCCTCGACTGGGTCGAGCAGTACGCCGGGGACGCGGCCGGCCCGCGCCGTGCACGCATCGACGCGGCGCACTGGCAGCGTCGGCTCGACACGCTCGCCGCGAAGCACGGCGTACCGGGTGCTGCTCTTGGCATCCTGCGGGGTGATGAGTTGGTCGAGGCCGCAACTGGTGTCGTCTTCAAGGACACAGGGCTCGCGACAACGGCCGACTCGCTGTTCCAAATCGGGTCGATCTCGAAGGTCTGGACCGCGACGCTCGTGCTGCAATGGTCGACGAGGGCTTGCTCGACCTGGACTCACCGATCATCGAGGTGCTGCCGGAGCTTCGGCTGGGTGATCCCGATGTCGCGAAGCAGGTGACGATGCGGCATCTGCTCACCCACACCAGCGGCATCGACGGTGACGTGTTCACCGACACGGGACGTGGTGACGACTGCTTGGAGAAGTACGTCGACGGGCTGGCCGAGGTCGGGCAGAACCATCCGCTGGGTGCTACCTGGTCCTACTGCAACTCCGGCTTCTCACTAGCCGGCCGGGTGATCGAGAAGCTCACCGGCAAGACCTGGGATCAGGTACTACGGGAGCGGATCCTCACACCTCTCGGACTGGAGCACACAGTCACACTGCCCGAGGAGGCGATGCTCTACCGGGCCGCTGTCGGACATGTCGGCGAGCCCGGTGAAGAGCCGAAGCCTGCGCCGGTCTGGGCCATCTCCCGCTCGATGGGACCGGCCGGGACGATCATCTCGACCGTCGCCGACACACTGGCCTTCGCCCGGCTGCACCTCGACGGCGGCATCGCACCCGACGGCACCCGGCTGCTGAGCGAAGAGTCCGCGGCTCTGATGGCCTCGAAGCAGGCGGACCTGCCGGACAAGCACACACTCGGTGACTCGTGGGGGCTGGGCTGGATCCGGTTCGGGTGGGACGGCCAGCGACTGATCGGCCACGACGGCAACACGATCGGCCAGTCCGCCTTCCTGCGACTGCTGCCCTCCGAAGGACTCGCAGTGACGCTGCTGACCAATGGCGGCAACACCCGCGACCTGTATCAGGACCTGTACCGCGAGATCCTCCTCGAGCTCGCCGACTTGTCCATGCCTGCGCCGCTTGCTCCCCCGGCGGATCCGCCGACGGTCGACCTGCACAAGCACGTCGGTCGCTACGAGCGGGCCAGCACCATCGACGAGGTGTTCGTGCAGGACGGTCAAGCAGTACTGCGGAGTACCACGACCGGTCCGATCGCTGAGTTGGTGCCCGAGCCGACGCACGAGTATCCGCTGGTGCCGGTGGACGAGACTGGCGACCTGTTCGCAGTGCGGCCGCCGGGGTCGCAGACGTGGATGCCAGTGACCTTCTATTCGTTGCCCACCGGCGAGAAGTACCTGCACGCCGGGGTCCGTGCGACGCCGAAGGTGAGCTGATGACGTCACTGGTCGAACGGATGCAGGCGGCGCTGCCCCAGATGCTGACGGATCTGGAGCGGTTGGTGACCTGTGAGTCGCCGTCGTCGGATCAGGCGGCGGTGGCTCGGAGCGCCGACCTGGTGGCCGAGCTCGGCACCGGGTTGCTGGGCAGCGCACCGGAGTACGTGGTCGTGGACGGGTGTACCCATCTGCGGTGGCGGCTCGGCGACGGGCCGTCGCGGGTCCTGGTGCTTGCGCATCACGACACGGTCTGGCCGATCGGGTCGCTGGAGAGCCATCCGTTCGTGATCGAGGACGGCGTACTGCGCGGTCCGGGCTCCTTCGACATGAAGACAGGCCTGGTGATGGCCTTCCACGCGATTGCCGCGCTGCCTGCCGCCGACGGGGTGACGCTGCTGGTGACCGGTGACGAGGAGCTCGGATCGCCTTCGTCGCGAGCGCTGATCGAGGAGGAGGCGGCGGGATGCGTCGCCGCTCTGGTGCTGGAGGCCTCGGCGGACGGTGCACTGAAGCTCGAGCGCAAAGGCGTATCCAACTACGAGATCCGGATCGTCGGGCGGGCTTCGCATGCCGGGCTCGAACCGGAGCTCGGGGTGAACGCGAGTATCGAGGCCGCGCATCAGATCCTTGCCGTGAGCAACCTTGGTGACGCTTCGCGTGGGACGTCGGTGACGCCGACCGTTCTGACGTCCGGTACTACGCGGAACACGGTGCCCGCCACGGCGAGCTTCCTCATCGATGCACGGGCTCGCGATGTCGAGGAGCAGCTCCGGGTGGACAAGGAACTGCACGCGCTGACGCCGGTGCTGCCCGAGTCGTCGCTGGAGATCCTTGGTGGCCCCAACCGGCCACCGCTCGAGCGGAAGATGTCCATCGACCTCTTCGAACGGGCCTCTCGACTGGCCGGCGACCTCGGGCTGCCGGCGTTGCGGGAGATCTCGGTCGGCGGTGGATCCGACGGCAACTTCACCGCCGGGGTCGGTACGCCGACCCTCGACGGCCTGGGTGCCGTCGGTGGCGGCGCGCATGCCGACGACGAGCACGTCGTGGTCGCCGAGATCGCACCGCGAACTGCTTTGCTGGTTGCTCTGATCGATGACTTGCTGGACAGACCATGATCAGCACGCTGGATGCCGACCGGGACAGCGTGGCGGCGGCGGAAGCGGCCGGCGTACAGGTCCGGGAGCTGTCCGCGCTGGCCGAACTCGATCAGGTGTATCGGCTGTACGACGCGATCTGGCGGCCGGATCCGAAGAACCCGCCGGTGACCACCGAGCTGTTGCGGGCGTTGACGAAGGCGGGCAACTACGTCGGCGGGGCGTTCGACGGCGACGAGCTGATCGGGGCTTGTGTCGGGTTCTTCGAGGCGCCGGCCACGGTCGCGATGCACAGTCATGTCGCCGGGGTGTCCGGGGCTGCTCGCGGGCGCAATGTCGGGTTCGCGCTGAAGTTGCATCAGCGGGCTTGGGCGTTGCGGCGCGGGGTGACGGCGATCTCGTGGACGTTCGATCCGCTGATCCGGCGGAACGCCTACTTCAACGTGGTGAAGCTCGGCGCGCGACCGGCGGAGTACCTGCCGAACTTCTACGGGCAGATGGAGGACGGGATCAACAACGGGGATGACTCCGACCGGCTGCTGGTCCGATGGCAGCTGGATACGCCCGAGGTAGGTGAAGCGGCTGCCGGGCGGCCTAGTCCCGTGGTGGTTTCTTCGTTGCCTGGGGCAACGGTCGCGTTGGGGCGGGTGGAGGACGGGCGGCCGGTGCTGGGTTCCGGGAGCGACGAGGGTCCTTTGCTGGTCGCCGTACCGGCTGATGCCGAAGGATTACGCAGTACGGACCCCGGCGTCGCCAAGGACTGGCGGCTGGCGGTGCGTGAGGTGCTCGGCGGGTTGCTCGCGGACGGCGCGCAGGTGACCGGCTTCGATCGGGCCGGCTGGTATGTCGTGGAGAGGACAGTCTGATGAAACTGACCGGGGTCGAGTTGCGACGGATCTCGTTGCCGTTGGTGTCGCCGTTCCGGACGTCGTTCGGGACCGAGACGACGCGGGACGCCTTGCTGGTGAGGGTGGTCGGCACCGAGGCCGAAGGGTGGGGCGAGTGCGTGGCGATGAGCGGGCCGCTGTACTCGTCGGAGTACGTGGACGGGGCGATCGACGTCCTGCGGCGGTTCTTCGTGCCCGCGTTGGGTGGTTCGGTTTCCGCTGTTGGGGTCGCACCGGCGTTGGCCCGGTTTCATGGGCACCGGATGGCGAAGGCGGCGCTGGAGACCGCCGTACTGGATGCCGAGTTGCGTGCCGAGGGGCGGCCGTTGGCGCGTGAGTTGGGGGCTGTGCACGATCGGGTGCCGTGCGGGGTGTCGGTCGGGATCATGGATTCGATCGGTGAACTGCTCGACGCGGTCGGCGGGTATCTGGACGAGGGGTATCTGCGGATCAAGCTGAAGATCCAGCCTGGTTGGGATGTCGAGCCGGTCGCTGCGGTGCGGGAACGGTTCGGGGACGTGTTGCTGCAGGTCGACGCGAATACGGCGTACGCGGTGTCGGATGCGCGGCATCTCGCGCGGCTGGACCCGTTCGAGCTGCTGCTGATCGAGCAGCCGCTGGACGAGGAGGACATCCTCGGGCACGCCGAACTCGCCCGGCTGATCAAGACGCCGGTCTGCCTCGACGAGTCGATCACCTCGGCGCGGTCGGCGGCCGCGGCGATCTCGCTGGGCGCCTGCTCGATCATCAACGTGAAGCCCGGCCGGGTCGGCGGGTATCTGGAATCGCGCCGGATCCACGATGTCTGCGTCGCGCACGGCATCCCGGTCTGGTGCGGCGGCATGCTCGAAACCGGCCTCGGCCGAGCCGCCAACGTCGCCCTGGCCGCCCTCCCCGGCTTCACCCTCCCCGGCGACACCTCCGCCTCCAGCCGCTACTACCGCACCGACATCACCACCCCCTTCACCCTCGACGCCGGCCACCTCCCCGTCCCCACCACCCCCGGCATCGGCGTAGTCCCCCTCCCCGACGTCCTCGCCGAAGTCACCACCTCCACCGAATGGCTCCCGCTGTAGCCGCCTCACCTCGCCCCCTTCGCGGCTCCACCCCTCCATGGGCACTCCTCCCTCCGCGGGGTCGGCCGCCCTCCGCGGGGTCCGCTCCCCCTCCGCGGGGTCCGCTCCCCTTCACGGGGCTCCGCTCCCCTTCACGGGGTTCGCCCCCTGGTATGGCAGGGGGCGAACCCCACAAGGAGGGGCGGAGCACACGGAAGGCGCGGCCGGGCGCGGTGGTCGCGAGTGGTCAGCTGTTGGATCGGACGAAACTGGGAGGTGAAACTGTCCAAGAGTACGAACTAGGGTGGGGGTTCGGGTTCTAGCGTCGGGAGGGTGTTGCGTTCCGTGACGAATCGGCCTCGGGCCAGTCTCGGCCGGGTTCTGGACGACCTCGGCGACACGCTGCTGGAACTCGTCCACGGCGACGCCGACCAGTCCGCGGAGATCGGCGGCGTCGTCATCCACGACCCGGTCGACGAACCCGTCCTCCCCCAGCACGCCCTCGTCCTCGGCGTCGGCCTCCAGGACCCGCAAGAAGTCGCCCACCTCCTCCAAGGCCTGGGCCACCACAACGCAGCCGCCCTCGTGGTCCGCTCGCCCATCACCTCCGATGAGCTGATCACCAAAGCTGTGGAGGACTCAGGGGTAGCGCTGCTGGGGCTGACTCGGGGCGCTTCCTGGGATCAGCTCGCTGTGTTGCTGCGGTCGGTGCTGGCTGAGGGGGATGTGGGGGTTGCGGAGCCGGAGACGCTTGGCGGAATGCCTTCGGGGGATTTGTTTGCGCTGGCGAATGCGGCGGCGGCTTTACTGGATGCTCCGGTGACTATTGAGGACCGGAGTTCGCGGGTGCTTGCTTTCTCGGGCAGGCAGGACGAGGCGGACGAGGCTCGGGTCGAGACGGTGCTCGGACGCCAGGTCCCGCAGCGCTACTCCCGCCTGCTCAACGAGCTCGGCATCTTCCGCGAGCTCTACCGCACCGATCAGCCGGTGCAGGTCCCTCCCCTCCCGCACGCCAGTGGTGCGTTCACGATCCCCCGGGTTGCCGTCGCTGTCCGCGCGGGCGACGAGATCCTCGGCTCGATCTGGGTCGTCGTCCGGACCCCGCTCACCGAGGAACGCACCCAGGCCCTCTGCGACGCGGCCAAACTCGTCGCCCTCCACATGCTGCGGATCCGCGCCGGCGCCGATGTCCAGCGCCGCCTCCGCGCCGACCTGGTCAGTACGGCGCTCGAAGGCGGCGCCGGTGCCCGCGAGGCCCTCGACCGCCTCGGTCTCGCCGACCAGCCCGTCGTCGTGCTCGCCCTCTCGACTCCTCAGCCAACAGATCTGAGCGACGCCGGTCTAGCCACCGAACGCCAGCGCCTCGCCGACGCCTTCGCCATGCACCTGGGCGCAGTGCATCCCCGATCGGCGGCGGCCCTGGTGGGCGATGTCGCCTACGGGCTGATCCCGGTCCAGCCCGATCGCCACGACGGCGAGGAGAACGCCGTACGGATCGCGAAGGACTTCCTCGAGCGGATCGGCGATCGCGTCACCGCGACGATCGGGGTCGGTCCCGTCGTACGGGAGAACTCGCACCTGCCGCACGCCCGCGCGGGCGCCGACCGCGCACTGCGCGTACTACGAACCGCCCGCGGCCCGCACCGCGTCGCACGACTGGCCGACGTCCACGTCGAGAGCCTGCTGCTCGAACTCCGCGATCTGATCGAGGCACGGGGTGACCAGCCGACCGGCCCGATCGCGCGGCTGATCGCGTACGACCGGGAGCACAACTCCAACCTCGTCGAGACACTCCGCGCCTGGCTGGACGCCTTCGGCGACGTCATCGCGGCGGCGGGATCGGTCTACGTCCACCCGAACACCTTCCGCTACCGCCTCCGCCGCCTGGCCGAGGTCGGCGACCTCAACCTCGACGACCCCGAAGCCCGCTTCGCCGCCATGCTCCAACTCCGCGTGCTTCCCCCACCCCGTAAACAATGAAAGCCCGGCCACAAGTGGCCGGGCTTTCAGCGGGAGATCAGGACTTGCGCTTGGTGACTTCCTCGGTGGCAGCCGGGAGGACCTTGTGCAGGTCGCCGACGACACCGAAGTCGACCAGCTCGAAGATCGGCGCCTCTTCGTCCTTGTTGACGGCAACGATCGTCTTCGAGGTCTGCATACCGGCCCGGTGCTGGATCGCACCCGAGATGCCCGCGGCAACATAGAGCTGCGGCGAGACGGTCTTGCCGGTCTGGCCCACCTGGTAGGCGTGCGGGTACCAACCCGAGTCGACGGCTGCGCGCGACGCACCGACCGCGGCACCGAGCGAGTCGGCGAACGCCTCGATCGGACCGAAGTCGCCGCCGGTACCGCGGCCACCGGACACGATGATCGCCGCCTCGGTCAGCTCCGGACGACCGGTCGCCTCGCGCGGCTTGGAGTCGGTGATCCGGGCCGTCTTGGCGGCGTCGGAGATCGTCACGTCGAACTCCTCCACCTCCGGCGAGGTCTCGGCCGCCTCCGGCGTCGCCGCGTTCGGCTTCACCGTGATGATCGGCGTCCCGTGCGTGATCTTCGACTGGACCGAGTAGTTCCCCGCGAACACCGACTGCGTGGTGACGGGACCGGCCTGTACGTCGACAGCGTCGGTGATCAGACCCGATTCGAGCTTGACCGCGAGCCGGGCGGCGATCTCCTTGCCCTCGGCATTCGACGAGATCAGGATCGCCGACGGCTCGATCTTGGCGGCGACCTGCTGCAGCGCCTCGGCCTTCGGCGCCACCAGGTACTGCGACAGCTCCGGGTTGGTCAGCGCGATCACCTTCGTCGCGCCGTACTGGCCGAGCGCCGGCAGCGCGTCCTGCACGCCGTCGCCGATGTAGACGGCTACCGGCTCGCCGAGCCGGCGCGCGATGGTGAGGAGTTCCGCGGTCGTCTTACGGACCTTGCCACCGGTGTGGTCAACGAGAACGAGAACGTTCGACATGGCTAACTCGCCTCTCAGAGGAACTTGTTGGTGGACAGGAACTCGACGAGCTGGGTAGCGCCGCTACCGTCCTCGTCGGTGACGATCGTGCCGGCGCTGCGCGGCGGCCGTGCGGTCACCTCGATGACCTCGGTCCAGGACGAAGAGCCACCAACCTGGTCGGCGGTGAGCTCCAGGTCGGCCAGCGACCAGGTCTCGACCGGCTTCTTCTTCGCGGCCATGATGCCCTTGAACGACGGGTAGCGCGGCTCGCCGGACTGGTCCGACACCGACAGCACGAGCGGCAGCGTGCCCTCGATCGTGTCGGAGGCGGTGTCGCCGTCGCGGCGGATCGTCACCTTGTCGCCGTCGACGGTCACCGAGGAGCCCAGCGTGACGGCCGGCAGCCCGAGCCGCTCGGACACCATCGCCGGGACGACACCCATCGAGCCGTCGGTGGAGGCCATCCCGAACACGACCAGGTCCGCCTCCAGCTTGCCCAGCGCCTTGGCCAGGATCAGCGAGGTGGCCACGGCGTCGGAGCCGTGGATCCCGTCGTCGTTCACGTGGACGCCGGCGTCGGCGCCCATCTGGAGACCCTTCTTGATGGCGTCCGCGGCCTGCTCCGGCCCGACGGTGAGGATGGTCACCTCGCCGTCACCTGCTTCCTTCACGGTGAGAGCCGTTTCGACGGCGTACTCGTCCAGTTCGGACAGCAGCCCGTCGACACCGGCCCGGTCCACCGTGTTGTCCTCGGAGCGGAAGCGGCGGTCCGCGGTGGCATCCGGCACGAACTTCGCGCAGACGACGATCTTCATAGCGTGTGGGACCCCTTCTGGTTAACGGTCACTCCCAGCCTGCCATGGATGTTACTCACGAGAAACATAAGCGTGGTGCGAGTCCCATCACAGTCTTGCGGGACACTAAGCTCGGCTGGTGGCTGAGACGTTACCGCTCACCGGGGAGAGAACGGCGCCCGGGATCTGGCACGAGAACTATTGGTATGCCCGGCACCTGGCGGCGTACCAGTGGCTGACCGCCCTGATCCCACCCACCGGCCGGGTCCTGGACGCCGGCTGCGGCGAAGGATACGGAGCAGAACATCTCCGTACTACGGGCGCCCGGTCGGTCGTCGGCCTGGACTACGACGGTACGGCGTTGCGCCACATCACGAAGGTCTATCCGGAACTCAAGGTGCTGCAGGGCAACCTCGTGCAGCAGGGGCTGGCCGATGACGCGTTCGACCTGGTGGTGTCGATGCAGACGATCGAGCACCTCTGGGACCAGCCGGCCTTCGTCGCCGAGTGCGCCCGGGTGGTCCGGCCCGGCGGCACCGTCGTACTGACGACCCCCAACCGGCTCACCTTCCCGCCGGGGAACTGGTACCACACCAGGGAGCTGACCGGCCCCGAGCTGGTGGAGCTGGTGACGGCCGAGCTCGAGGTCACGACGGTGGCGGGGCTGCGGCACGGACCGCGATTGGCCGCCTGGGAGGCGCAGTACGGAAATCTTGTCGACGCCCAGTTGGCGGATGGTCACCAGGAGTGGGCCGAATCTCTGATAAACCTTGTGCAGTCAGTGCGAGCCACCGACTTCGTGGTCGAGGAGGTCGAGGACTCCCTCGACCTCCTCGTGGTGGCCCGAAAGGCTCCCTGACCGGTTCCCGCCCGGGCCGCCAGATAACCATCCGGCCAAGGCTTGGAAAAATTGACCCCAGGTGACTTCTATAACACCCGCTGGATATGTCAGAGTCGTCCGCGTCCTTCGCGACCTGTCTGGCTGCCGCCCCGGTTGCCTCGTCACAGTCGGACCCTGACCATGGTTTGGATTCCTTGAGAATGAAAAAGCTCGTGCTAGCGATCGGCGTCGCCCTGACCGCCGTCGCGGCGGTCGTCGTGGTGTTCCTCGGCGGGCCGTCGTCGGCCTCCCCGATCTCGCAGACCACCGTCGTGTCGGAGAACCCCTCGGACATCACTCCGCGGATCCAGGACGGCGCCGTCTACAAGATGCTCAACCACGGTGGTGCCATCTTCGTCGGTGGCCAGTTCACCAAGGTGAAGCAGTACAACGGCACCACCCTGATCGCGCGTGACCGGCTGTTCGCGTTCAACCCCAAGACCGGTGGCATCACCGGCCTGCACGCGACCTTCAACTCCGAGGTGTGGGCGCTCGCGACCGACGGTACGTCGTTGTTCGTCGGCGGCTACTTCAACACGGTCAACGGCGTGAAGCGCACCGGGCTGGTGAAGCTGAACGCCACCACCGGTGCGGTCGACACCAAGTTCAACGCGAACCTCACCGGCTCGGTCACCGACCTCGCCTTCGTGAAGGGCCGGCTGATCGCGGGCGGCTCGTTCGCGCAGAAGCTGGTCGCGCTGAACCCGACCACCGGCGGCAACACCGGCTACATCAATGTCCCGATCGCAGGCGTGCCCTACCCGGGCAACCCGGAATCGGGTCCGACCAAGGTCTTCCGGTTCTCGGTCAACCCGGCCGGCACCCGCCTCGTCATCGTCGGCACCTTCTCCTCGGTCGGCGGCAAGGCCCGTCGCCAGGCAGCGCTGCTGACACTCGGGACCAGCTCCACCACGGTCAGCAGCTGGTACTCGCCGCTGTGGGACCACGCCTGCTCGTCGGCCACCCCGTCGTACACCCGGGACGTCGACTGGGCGCCGAACGGCGGCTGGTTCGTCATCGTCACCACCGGCGCCGCGGCACCGGACGACCCGAGCCGGCTGTGCGACTCCGCGACCCGCTGGAACGTCAACGACCTCGTCGCGCAGAAGCCGGTCTGGGTGAACTACACCGGCGGCGACACGCTGCTCTCGGTCCAGGTCACCACCTCGTCGGTCTACGTCCAGGGCCACAACCGGTACCTGAACAACCCGTACGGCGACAACGACGCCGGCCCGGGTGCCGTCTCCCGGCAGGCCATCGGCGCCCTCAACCCGAACAGCGGCCTCGCCTACTCCTGGAACCCCACCAAGGACCGCGGCATCGGCGGCTACGACCTCCTCCTCACCACGGACGGCCTCTGGGTCGGCTCCGACACCACCCACATCGGCAACGAGATCCACGAACGCATCGCCCTGCTGCCGACCACGTAACAACTGCTGACAGAGAACGGCCCCGGATCCTGGTGATCCGGGGCCGTTCTCGTTGTCCGCCTTACGGGCGGATGAAGCGTTCGAGGATTTTGCCGGCGATCAGGTAGACGAGGGCTGCGATGCCCCAGTTGACCAGGAGGGTGTTCTTGGCCGTCTCCAGGCGGAAGAGGTCCTTGAAGGGGCCTACTACGTCGTGACCGCGTTCGAGGACGAAGCGGACGATCTCGTTGCTCTGGTTCGTCTGGTCCAGGGCGGTGAAGAGGGCACCTAGTGCGAGCACGGCTGCGGCCAGTACGGCAATCAGCCAGACCACTGAGGCGATCAGGTTCCGGGCTTTCCGCACGCCCGAGCCGACGGTGGACAGCTTGCCCTTGGGGGCCGGCTTCGCAGGCACTGCCTTCTTCACTACAGGTTTGTTGCCCGCGGCACCGGTTGCCGTCGTACCGGTGGTCGGCGTACTGGCGGCTGCCGGTTGGCGGACGAGCGGTTTCGTCACCGAGGTCTCGTCGTCGGCAGCCCCCGCGGCGGCCTCCGCTGCAGCCTTCTCGCGCGCCTTCTGGGCCGCGACGATCTCCGCGGCCGTCTTCGGCTTGGCGGCTTTCGTCGCCGTCGCCGTGCGACCACCGGCAGGAGTCTCCTCAGTCTCCTTGCCCAGCGGTGTCACCGCCTTCTCGGCATCGACGGCCTTGGCCGCCTTGTCGTCGGGTGTACCCACGTCGTCCATCTCCTCAGCCGGGGTCGGTTCCTCGTCCGCCGCCGGTCCCAGCACCGGCGGCTTCTTCCGCTTGTTGCCCGGGACCGGACGCGGCGTCAATCTCCGCCGCACACCTGGTACCGGGACCGGCAACACGTCGTCCACACTGTCCAACGTAGCGACGTCCGCACTCTCGGCCACGATCGGGACCGGTTCGACCGCCCGGTGCCGTGCGCCCGTGATCGAGCCGTCGGCAGCAGCCTGGTCCAGCCTCGGCTGCCGGTTGATGTCAGCCACGCTGCTTCTCCTCTCCGACGACGACGTCCGGGACATAGTGCCCGACTGGCGAGTAACTTGAGAACCCCCTACTCACATCTGCTCTATCACCAGCAGTACGTGTTCCGTTACCCGGCGCCCCTCCCCCCGACACATCTATCCCGTCGGACCCCACCTCGTCAGGTACTTCAGCCGGTACTGCGGGCGCTCCCGCGCGGAGTCTCGCGGCGGTCCGCTCGTTCTCGCGGGCCAACTTTTCGAGGTACGCCCGGCGCTCTGCCTCGGCCTCGTAGCGGGTGACCCGGTCCCGCACTACCACCGCCGGGACGCCGACGGCCACGGAGTACGCCGGGATGTTGCCTCGGGCAACGCTGTTCGCGCCGATCACCACCCCGCGGCCGATATCGGCCCCCCGCGTCACAGTCACCTTGGTCGCCAGCCAGCAGTCCGGTCCGATCCGGACCGGCGACTTCACCAGCCCCTGGTCCTTGATCGGCAGATCCAGATCCTCGGTCTTGTGGTCGAAATCGCAGATATACGTCCAGTCCGCGATCAGCGTCGACGCCCCGATCTCGATGTCCAGGTAGCAGTTCACCGTCACATCGCGCGCGAACACCACCTTGTCGCCGATCCGCAGCGTCCCCTCGTGCGCCCGCAGCCGGGTCTCGTCGCCGAGATGCACCCACTTGCCGAGAATCAGCCGGCCGTGCCCCGGCCTGGCAACGATCTCAAGTTTCTTGCCGAGGAAAACGAATCCCTCGGTGATCACCTGCGGGTGCCGCAGCTTGAACATCGCGAAGCGCCAGTACCGTTTGAGGTAGTACGGGGTCCACGCCCGGTGGCGCACCACCCAGCGCAGATTCGCCGCGGTCAGCAAGCGCATCCGTCCATTATGCGCACGCCCGGTCAGCATCCTTAAGGTGCAACCCCGGTGATCGACACGTTGTAGTAGAGCTCGTCCGGGACTACCTGAGCGAGCACCTTGTCGACCTTGGAGAGCTGCAGCCAGGACTTGTAGGCGAACATCCGCCAGCCGAACCCGAGCTTCTCCTCCGGCACCGCGGCCTCGAACGTCCGGATCGGCCAACCGACCCAGGCCGCCAGCAGCTCTTCGGTGACAGTCCGTACGCCGGTTGCGCCCGCCCGCTCGGCCATCCGGGCCAGCGTGTCCGGGTCGAAGGTGTGCAGGTCCACGACTGCTTCGAGGGCGGCCGCGCGGGACGACTCGTCGAGTTCGGACTGCGGGCGGCGCCAGTGGCTCAGCGCGGGCAGCTTGGTCACGTTGGTGGTCGCCCACCAGGTGAGCCGGGAGAGGCGGCGCGCCACGAAGTCGCCGTACCGGGTGGGTTCGCCGCAGATCACGAACCGGCCGCCGGGCTTGAGGACGCGGAGCATCTCGCGGAAGGCGAGTTCGACGTCGGGGATGTGGTGGATCACCGCGTGCCCGATGACGAGGTCGAAGGTGTCGTCGTCGTACGGGAGTTTCTCGGCGTCCGCGACCTTGCCCTCGATCGCGAAGCCGAGGGTGTCGGCGTTGCGCTTGGCCGCCTCGACCATGCCGGGCGACAGGTCGGTGACGTGTGCTTCGGCGAGGACGCCGGCCAGCTTGAGGTTCAACGTGAAGAAGCCGGTGCCGGCGCCGATCTCGAGCGACTTGCCGTACGGCCAGCCGTCGGAACCGGCGACGTCGGTGAACCGGTCGCGGGCGTAGTCGACGCAGCGTTCGTCGTACGAGATCGACCACTTCTCGTCATACGTGGACGCTTCCCAGTCGTGGTAGAGCACCTGGGCGAGCTTGTTGTCGTTCCACGCGGCCTCGACCTCTTCGGCGGAGGCGGCGGGCTTCGGTCCGGCAGTAGTCATCAGATTCCCTTGAACTCGGCCTTGCCCGGGCCGTTCTCTACGAAAGACTTCATCCCGATGCTTCGGTCCTCGGTGGCGAAGAGGCCGGCGAACTGCTGGCGCTCGATTTCCAGGCCGGTGTTCAGGTCGACGCCGAGGCCGGCGTCGATGGCCTCCTTCGCGGCCCGGAGCGCGAGCGCGGCGCCGCGGGAGAACTGCGAGGCCCAGGCAACGGCTGCGTCGTACACGTCGGCCGCGGGGACGACCTTGTCGACGAGGCCGATCTGGAGCGACTCGGCGGCGTCGACGAAACGGCCGGTGTAGATGATGTCCTTGGCCTTGGACGGGCCGATCAGCCGGGACAACCGCTGGGTGCCGCCGGCGCCGGGGATGATGCCGAGCAGGATCTCGGGCTGGCCGAGCTTCGCGTCGTCGGCGGCGATCCGGTAGTCGGCGCAGAGCGCGAGCTCACACCCGCCGCCGAGCGCGTACCCGGTGATCGCGGCAACGGTCGGCTTGGGGATCGCGGCAACCGCGGACAGCGAGGCCTGCAGCGGACCGGAGCGCTTGACCATGTCGGCGTACGACATGTCGGCCATCTCCTTGATGTCCGCACCGGCCGCGAAGACCCGCTCGCCGCCGTAGATGACGACCGCCCGTACGGCGTCGTCGGCCGCGGCCGCGTCGGCAGCCTCCCGGATCTCGTCCTGGACCTGCACGTTGAGCGCGTTCATCTTCGGCCGATCCAGCCGGATCGTCCCGACCCCGTCACTCACCGTCAGATTGACGAACTCACCCATCGCCTCGCTCCTCCAGTCAGCCCTACCCACCGGTCACATCCCGGGGCACGCTACCGGACCACCCGCCCCACTCGTACTACGAGGTGCCGCCCCGCCCCGCCTACGCGCCTCCGCAGTCGCGCGGTTCACCCACCGCCTGCGGGGATCACCCCCGGTCGTTGGGTTCGCACCCTGCTATACGAGGGGGCGAACCCCGCCACGAAGAGCCCAGCACACCGACCGCGCCGCGCGGTTCACCCACCGGCCCCGGGGACCACCCCCGCCACGGGGTTTATCCGCCACGGGGTCAGCCCTCGCCACGGGGGTTCACCCACCGGCCACGGGGACCACTCCCTGTCGCGGGGTTCGCACCCTGTTATGGGAGGGGGTGAACCCCGCGGCGGAGAGGTGGGCACACCGATTACAGGTCGACGGGTTGGCCGGAGAGGGCGGAGCGGCGGGCGGCGTCGACTATGCGGAGGGTGCGGAGGCCAACGGCGCCGTCTGGTTGGGGGACGACCGCGGGGGGTTTGCCGGGGACGGCTGGGCCCGAGGTGCGGGCGGCGGTGAGGAATTCGGTGAGCATGAGGGCGTCGAGGTTGCCGCCGACCGGGAGGAAAACCTCGCCGGTGGTGTCGGTACCGCCGACGTGCTGGGCGAAGGGGGCGATCTCGACCGAGCCGTTGGTGCCGGTGACCTGGAGAGTGACACCACCCCACGTCGGTCCGTTGTCGGGCATGCTCCAAGAGCAGTCAATCGTCGCCAGCAAACCATTGGCGTAGGTAATGGTCACCAACCCGCCGGTCTCCACCGACACCCCCTTGTCCCGGTGCAGCACCCGATTGGCCGCCGCATAGACCCGAACGGCCTCCACCCCACCCGTCAGCCCGTCGATCAGGTCGGCGCAGTGCACCGTGTGATCCACCAGCGCTCCCCCGCCCGCGTACGCCGGATCGGTGAACCACTGCCGCTGGGCATACGGGATCTTCCCGTTGTTCGTCCCCATCACCGCGAACACGTCGCCGAGCCGCCCGGCTTCGACCATCGCCCGGAGCCGCCCGTACGACGGCGCGAAGCGCACCGGGTACGCCGTCATCAGGATCACCCCCGCCGCCTCACAAGCGGCGAGCATCGCCTCGCCATCAGCGACCTCGGTCGCCAACGGCTTCTCACACAGCACGTGTGCCCCAACCGCAGCGGCCCGCTCGACCAACCCGCGATGCAGCGAGTTCTCCGAAGTCACAACGACCGCATCGGGTCCCCAGGTAAAGAGCTCGTCATAGGAGTCGACGTAGGCCACCCCATGCTTCGCGGCAAACTCGGCACTACGCGGCCCGGAATCGGGTGCCGCCGCGCCATCCGGGTCGGCTGTCAGAACCGAGACATCGGGCAGCCCCGCGAGCAATCCGGCGTACGAGGAGGCGTGGGTGTGAGCGAACGACGCGATGGCAACCTTCATGCCGAGACTCCCGGAGAGAAAGTGTTCATGTCGACAGTGCGACCGGTCGCCATCGATTCGCGCGCGGCCTCGGCCAGATAGACGGCGGCGATGCCGTCCTCGGCCAGCACCCGCGGCTCCGGCCCACCTCGCAACGCTCCCGCGAGTTCCCGCAACTGCGTCAGATAAGGACTCTCGAACAGGGTCGACGACGGGATCAGCAGATCGCCGGTCGCCGCGTTGTCCTGCAACTCCTCGTCGAACCCGGTGTCCTTGTCGGAGGTGTATTCGAGGAGCCCCGCGGACCCGGCGATCGAGAAGCCCGTCCTGAACCGCGTCCCCTCGGCTCCCCAGGTCGCCCGCAGGTGGCTGATCGCGCCACTCTCGTGCGTCAGCGTGACGTGCGCCGCGACGTTGACCGGGCTGATCCCGTCGACCGACGGCGGGCTCTGTACGGCGTACACGCTGGTCACCTCGCCGCAGATCCAGCGGGCCTGGTCGAGGTCGTGCACCATCAGGTCCATGATCACGCCGCCGGAGCGGGCGACGTCGCGGTACCAGCCGCGCGCGGCCGGCGACGACGCCTGCCGGAAGAAGCGCGCGACGGCGACCTCGCCGATCTTCCCGGCGACGACGGCCTCGTGCGCCGCGACGTACTCGGGGAAGAACCGCACGACATGTGCCGGATAGATCCGTACGCCGGCCGCGGCGGCCGCGTCGGCGAGCTCCCGCGACTCGGCCGCGGTCAGCGTGAGCGGCTTCTCGCAGATCACGTCCCGGCCGGCCTTGATCGCGGCAAGGGTGACCTCCTTGTGCGTCGCCGACGGCGTCACGATGTCGACGAAGTCCACCGCGGCGAAGAGCGCGTCCAGCGAATCGGCGACCTCCAGCCCGTCGTACTGCGCCGCGAGCTCGGCCGCACCGGCGTGCGAATGCACCAGCACCCGGACGCCCAGCGCCCGCCAGGACTCGACATGGACATGCGCGATGTTGCCCGCGCCGATCAGGCCGACCGTCAGACCGGTCAGTTGTGGCTCAGCCATGGCGTCCCTACTGGTTTGTCCTGACTAATGCAGGGAACCTTATTATTGTGTGCCTTTGTTCGCAACCATCAATTTCGAACATCTACGGCACAGTTTGTCCACAGCATCCGGACTCCGGGGAGGCGTCCTGGTGCGGACATGGGCACAATGTGCCGGTGACCGAAGCCACCGCCGCCCCGAACGAGCTCGGCCCCTCCTCGGATCTGGAACCCCGTCTGGGCGCGGTGGTCCAGGCCGACGGCACTACTTTCACCCTGTGGGCGCCCTCTGCCGAGCGCGTCGAGCTGGCCCTGATCGCGGCTGACGGCAGTCAGCGCAACCTCGATCTGGTGCACGCCGGAGAGTTCTGGACCGGCTTCGTCCCCGACGTCGGACCCGGCCAGCGGTACGGCTACCGGGTGCACGGACCGTTCGACCCGACTCACGGGCTGCGGTTCAACCCGGCGAAGCTCCTGCTCGATCCCTATGCGCGCGCGGTCGACGGATCGCTCGACTTCGCCAGCCCGCTGATCTACGACTCCTCCGAGGGCGACTCGGCCGGGCACGTCCCGGTCGGCGTGGTCGTCGCGCCTTCGGACCCGCCGCCGCCGATCAGCCGGCCGGTTCCGTGGACCGAGACGGTCATCTACGAGCTGCACACGAAGGGGTTCACGAAGCTGCACCCCGACGTACCGGAGCATCAGCGCGGCACGTACGCCGGCCTGGCGCATCCCTCGGTGATCAACTATCTGGTCGAGCTCGGGGTGACCTCGGTCGAGCTGCTGCCGATCCACCACTTCCTGACCGAGCCCGCGATCGCGGCGCGCGGACTGCCCAACTACTGGGGCTACAACACGCTGAACTTCTTCGCCCCGCACGCGCCGTACTCGTCGTCGGGCTCGACCGGCGAGCAGGTCGCCGAGTTCAAGGCGATGGTCGCCGCGTTCCATGCGGCCGGGATCGAGGTGATCCTCGACGTCGTCTACAACCACACCGCCGAGGGGGGCTTCGACGGGCCGACGCTGAGCTTCCGCGGCATCGACAACCGCGCGTACTACCGGCTCACCCAGGGCGGCACGATGTACGACGTGACGGGCACCGGCAACTCCGTCGACACCTCGCACCCGCAGGTCCGCCGGCTGGTGATGGACTCGTTGCGCTACTGGGTCGAGGAGATGGGCGTCGACGGATTCCGCTTCGACCTCGCGGTGACGCTGATCCGCAACGAGCGGCACGAGGTCGACATCCCCGATCACCCGTTCCTGGCCGAGGTCGCGGCGGATCCGGTGCTCGGCCGGGTCAAGCTGATCTCCGAACCGTGGGACGTCGGCAACTTCGGCTACCAGGTCGGCAACTTCGGTACGCCGTGGTCGGAGTGGAACGGCAAGTTCCGGGACTCGGTGCGAGACGTCTGGCGCACCTCGTCGTACGGCGTACAGGATCTCGCTTATCGGTTGTCGGGGTCCAGTGATCTGTACGGCGACGACGGGCGCTACCCGTATGCGTCGATCAACTTCATCACCGCGCACGACGGGTTCACGTTGCGCGATCTGGTGTCGTACAACCACAAGCACAACGAGCAGAATCTCGAGGACAACCGGGACGGCACCGACGACAACCGGTCCTGGAACTGCGGTGTCGAAGGCGAGACCGACGATCCTCGCGTGATCGCGTTGCGGAAGCGGCAGATGGCGAACCTGATGGCTACGCTGGTGCTGTCGACCGGCGTACCGATGATCACCGCCGGGGACGAGTGCGGGCGGACGCAGCACGGGAACAACAATCCGTACTGCCAGGACAACGAGACCTCGTGGTTCGACTGGTCACTACCGGCGCTGTGGCCGGATCACTTCGAACTGACCAAGAAGATGCTCGCGCTGCGGGCGGCGCATCCGGCGTTGCGGCAGTGGCACTACTTCTCCGGCCAGCCGGTCGTACCGGGTGGGCGCAAGGATCTCTCGTGGATCGCGCCGCACGGCGGAGAGATGACCGAGAACGACTGGCACGACGGGAACCTGCGCACGATCGGGATGTTCCTGGCCGGCGACGCGATCCGCGGAACCGATGCCGAGGGCAACATTCCGGTGGACAACTCGTTCCTGCTCGCCCTCAACGCAACAGCAGAAACCCGCGACGTCGTCGTACCGGACGCCTCCTGGGCCCCGGCGTACGAGGTCGTCCTGGACACCAGCAACAGCGGCGCCACCGAGGTCGTCGCCGGCGCGGTAGTCCCGCTGGCCCCCCGCTGCCTGGTCCTCCTCCGCGCCCTCTGACTCTCCTCAGGTGGGGCTACTTCTGCGACTATGAGGCGCATGGCCTTCGGGGTGGGACGGGTTGCCGGCATGCGGACCGTGGTTTTGGTTCTCGGGCTGATGTTCGGGGGGTGGACGGCCGTGCTCGTGCGGCGGGCGCCGGAGTACTCGGTCAGTGGTGGTTCGTGGGTGGGTGGACCTGCTGAGCTGCTCGTCGGCTGGGCGCTGGTCGGCGCCGGGCTCGCCACAGTCAAGCGCCACACGTCCTTTGGACCTGCACTCACGGCTGCGGGGCTTGCCTGGTTTCTGCTCGAGTGGAACAACCCGGGGGCGGGTTCGGCGATCGTGTTCACGATCGGGCTGGTCGCGTATGCCGGCTGCGTACCACTGGTGGCGTACGCCGTCCTCTCGTACCGGGCTGTTCGGCTCTCGGCAGCAGACCGGTTGGCGATGGCAACCTTGTTTGTCAGCGCGTTCCTCGGTCTCGGTCTGGTTCCGGCGCTGCTGACCGATCCGGCCGGGACTGGGTGTGCGACGTGCCCCGCCAATCTCCTTCTCGTGCATGCCGACGCGTCGGCAGCGGTCACCGTCAATCGCCTGGGCCTCTGGCTGACCGTCGTCGGAGTCCTGGCAACCGCCGTACTGGCCATTCTGCAACTGACCAGATCGACGGTCGCCCGGCGACGGACCGTCGCGGCGGTCGTGATTCCAGGGATTGCCTACCTGGGCCTGGTTGCGTGCTGGTGCGTGCATTCAGCGAGACGGGGATATCTCAGCAACGATCCGGTGGATCGGGGTCTGTGGTTCGGGCAGGGCGCGGCCCTGGTGGCGATGGTCCTCGGCGTCGCGGCTGAAGGAGTGCGCGCAAGCCGAGCCCGTTCGGCAGTCGCGCGGCTCGTGGTGGAAGTCGCCGGCTCGCCACCGCCGGGCGGCCTCCGCGACGCATTGGCCGACCTGCTGGGGGATTCGTCGCTGGAAGTCCTGTACGAATTGACCGACGGACGGCTGGTCGACGGCCGAGGTCGATCTTCGGTGACAGCTGCCGGCCAAGCCGAAACCAGGTTGGTCCGACGCGGCGAGACGGTAGCGCTCGTCACCCATCGCCCTGGCCTCCTGGACGATCCCCAGCTGGCAGGCGAGATCACGGGCGCCGCCCGCCTCGCCCTGGAACACGAACGGCTGCAGGCCGAAGCCGCTGCCCAGATCGAGGATCTGCGGTCGTCGAGCGCGCGGATCGTCGAGGCAGGTGACGCCGAACGGCGCCGCCTCGAACGCGACCTTCACGACGGCGCCCAGCAGCGACTGATCTCGCTGGCGCTGTCTTTGCGGCTGATGGCCTTACGATCCGACGGTAGGCCGGGATCTCAAGAGCGACTCCACGAAGCGGAGGCAGAAGTGAAGGCTGCGCTGGCCGATCTCCGCGAGATCGCGCACGGGCTCTATCCCAACGCGCTCGCCGACGAGGGACTGGCAGCGGCTCTCGAGACCTTGGCGGAAGGACACCCGATCCGGATCACCCTCGGCTCGCTCCCGGACAGCCGGTTCGCTCCCCCGGTCGAGTCCGCCGCGTACTTCGTGGTCGCCGAGACGCTGAACCGCAGCTACCAGAGCCGGCTGGCGACCGTCACCGCTGCGCAGACGAACGATCAGCTCGTGGTGGACATCGAGACCGACGCGCAGCCGCCGGAGGATCTGACCGACGTCGAGGATCGGGTCGGCACGCTGTCCGGACGGCTGATGGTGGAACGCCTGCACACCGGCGGCACCCGGATCCACGCGGAGGTGCCGTGCGCGTCGTGATCGCGGACGACGAAGTCCTGCTCCGCGAGGGACTGGCCCGCCTCCTCGGCGAGGTCGGCGTCGAGGTCGTGGCCGCGGTCGGCGACGCACCCGCGCTGCTGCGCCAGGTTGAACTGGACCGCCCCGATGTCGCCATCGTCGACATCAAGATGCCGCCGACGCACACCGAAGAAGGTCTCGTCGCGGCCCTGAGGATCCGCGAACTGCACCCGTTGACCGGGGTGCTGGTGCTGTCGCACTACCTCGAGTCGCGGTATGCGATGCGGCTCTTCGAGCGGCAGCCGGAACGTGTCGGCTACCTGCTCAAGGACCGGGTCTCCGATATCGCAGTACTGGTGGACAGTCTGCATCGGATCGCGGAGGGCGAATGCGTCCTTGACCCGACGATCGTCTCCCGCTTGCTGGCGCGACGGCGTGCGCCTACACCTGTCGACCAGCTGACCGGTCGGGAGCGAGAGGTTCTTGCCCTGATGGGCGAAGGACGGTCCAACCAGGGCATCAGCCAGGTACTGCAGCTGAGCCTGAAGACGGTCGAAGCGCACATAAGCCATATCTTCGTGAAGCTCGGGCTCCCCGACACGGCCGCTGATCACCGCCGGGTCCTCGCAGTTCTGGCCGCCCTCCGGACCGGATAGCGGCACGACGAATCGAGGGTCAGCCCTGACTCGGTGTGGCCGAAGCTGTGCGACGATCGACGCATGGCCGAGCGGGTCCTGATCGTCGACGATCACGCGCCCTTCCGTTCGATCGCCCGCGCGTTGCTGACGGCGGAGGGGTTCGAGGTGGTGGGTGAGGCGGGCGACGCCCGATCCGCGCTGGAGGCGAGCCGCCGGTTGCGTCCGACCGTGGTCCTGCTGGACATCCAGCTCCCTGACCTGGACGGTTTCGAGGTCGCCCGGCAATTGGCCGAGGACCCCGACGGTCCGGTGGTGGTACTGGTCTCGAGCCGCGACAGCTCGTCGTACCGGCGGCGGCTGGCTGGCAGCACCGCGCGTGGCTTCATCTCCAAGGCAGAACTGTCGGGAGCCGCAGTGGCCGCCCTGGTCGGCTGAGCCGTGCAGGACCTCGGCCTCACCGTCGCAGACACAATCGTCGGTACTACGTTGGCGGGTCTCGGCCTGGCCGCCTGGGCGAAGCGATCGCGAGCTGTCGGATTGCTCATGGTGGTGACCGCTGTCACCTGGTTCGCCGGCGATCTCGGCGGCGCAGCCGTGTTCCTGCACAGAGGGCCGCTGGTCCACCTTCTTCTCAGCTACCCCCGTGGGTGGCCTCGCAGCCGACTGGAGCGAGTCGTCATCGTGATCGCGTACGTCGACGCGCTGGTCTACCCTCTCGCACGGACGGACGGCGTGACGGTCGCGTTGGCCGTAGTGGTCGCCGGGACAGCACTGGGCGGCTCTGTCAAGGCAACCCATCGAGAGCGGCGCGCGCGAGTGCCCGCGGTCGCTGCGACGGTGGGCATCATGCTGGTGCTCGGCTCAGGCGCTGCCGCCCGGCTGACCGGTTCCCCGGCCGACGCCGCGGCGCTGTGGGCCTATGAGCTGGTGGTCGGAGCGTCAGTTGTCATTCTGTTCGTGGATCTCCGCTGGCGCCGCGGGGACCGCGCCGCCATCACGGGCCTCGTTGTCGATCTCGGCGAGGCGGAGCGGACCGGCGTACTGGCTGACAAGCTGGGACGCGCGCTCGGCGATCCATCGCTGGTTTTGGGGTATTGGCTGCCTGAAACGAGTAGTTATGTGGACGAGGCGGGCCGCCCGGTCGACCTGCCTCGCGGGGATCCTCGGCGGGTGCTGACCGAACTGGTTGCCGACGGCCAGCAGATCGGTGTACTCGTGCACGATGCCGCCGTGCTCGATGATCCCCAGTTGGTCGAATCGGTCGTGGCGCTTGCCCGGATGGCGGTCACGAACGTCCGCCTGCAGGCCGAGGTACGAGCACGCGTCGGCGACGTCGAGGCAGCGCGACGCCGGATCGTCGAGGCCGCCGATGCGGAGCGCCGGCGGCTGGAAAGCCTGCTGCAGAAGGGCGCTATGCGTCGGTTGTCCCAGGTCGCCGAGTTCCTGTCGACCGATGACCCGGACGAGCTGCGGGCGCACCTCGACGCGTCGCAGGTCCTCCTGCGCGAGTTCGCCCGCGGCATCCGTCCGCGGATCTTGACCGAGTCGGGTCTCGCCGTCGCCCTGGCCGAACTGGCCGGCTCCGGCAGACCGCCGGTGCGACTCCGGGTCGATCCCACCCGGCTGTCCCCGGCGGTCGAGGCCACGGTGTACTTCGTCTGCTCCGAAGCACTGGCCAACGTCGGCAAGTACGCGCAGGCCACGTCCGCTTCGATCACCGTGGCGGTGGCCGGCGGCGAGCTGATGGTCGAGGTCACCGATGACGGTGTCGGCGGGGCCGATCCAGCTCGTGGCTCGGGTCTTCGTGGCCTGGCTGACCGGATCAACGCGGTGGGCGGAAGCCTCCTGATCGACAGCCCACCGGCTTCTGGGACCCGACTGACAGCACGGATCCCGTGGCCGCCGGTCAGCCCGCCCGCCGCCACGGTTTGACCAGGAAAGGTGTCGGCCCGGGCCCGAGCGATTCGTCGCGGCGAAGCGTCAGCGTGTCCCGGTAGAGATTCCAGCGGAACCCGAAGGTCTCGCCGCTACCGGAGAAGGTGAGCAGAACCGTATCCCCGCGGACTGTGCAAGTGCCGGTATCCGTGCCGCCGCCGCGCTTGGACAGGGCGACCTGGCCCTCCTTGATGGTGAGGGTGAGGTCGCCCCAGTTGTCGTCGTTGATCTCGCCCGCGTCGTACAGCAGCGGCGATGCGGCGAGTTCCGCCTTGGTGAAGCTCGTCTCGTAGACCCCGTCCAGCTTGCTGGCTGCCGTGGCGACCGGTGGCTGGGATCCCGCACAGGACATGACATTGCTCGCTGCAGTGGCCGGCAGTTGCGCCCGGAGAGCCTGAATCCGTTCGAGGTGAGACTTGGTCTTCGCGTCCTGCTGCAGCCACGAGTTCACCGGCGCGAACGCAGCGCGGAGCTGCTGGAGCTGCGCCCCGCCGGCGGTGATGAACTGGAGCTTGCCGCGACGGCACAGCACGGACGCCGATTCGATCTCGGTCTTGCGCTGAAGCTCGGTGGTGCTCCGGACCGCCGCCCGGGCGGCGCTACGCAGCATATCCACCTGGCCGGCACCCAGCTTCTTGCTGTTGGCAACGATGACGAGCGGTCTGGCCCAGAGGCTGACGTTCGCCGTGATCGTCCTGGCCACGTTGTCGTACTGGGCGCCCTGGATCCCCGTGACCTGGTACTCCAGCCCGTCCATCCTCTCGAGCGGCGCGCCGCCGAGTGTGGATGTCACCGGTGTGGCTCCGAGCGCTTGCAGAGCCCGCATTCCGACCTCCGACGCCGACAGGCCGATGCGCGCGCCGCGAAAGTCCGCTGGTCCGAGCAGCTTGCGCGTGATCCCCACAGGCTTGCGCATCGGTCCCGGCAGAATGCCAATGCCTGCCAGACCGATCGCGCTGACCGAAGTGAGCATGTCTGCCGCCACGTCGCTGGCCAGGACCTGCTGCTCCAAGGTCAGGCTGTCCACTGCCATCGGTGCGCTCAGAGCGTCGAAGTCCTTGATCCCGCGAGCGTGCCAGGCACGGGCCGGGACGACGGCGAGGTCGACCTCCCCTGCCTCGACGGAGCGGATCAGCTCTGCCTCGGTGAAATCGGTCGATGGCCGGCTGAGCAGGTCCAGGTGGATCGAGTTGCCGGAGACCCGGCCGACCTCCTCGACGAAGGGCTGGCTCTCCTCGATGACCGGGGTGGCCAGCGTCAAGGTGACGGGGTCGGGCGTCTGACTCCCGCCCGCTTTGTCAGCAGGACCGCCGCAGCCGACGACGGCTGCGACGACCACGACGGCAGCTCCAAGTTTGCTCAGCAGGTTCATCGAAGCTCCTCTCCCCGTGTTCGAAGCTATCGATCCGCTCCGTCCCGCGAATCCAGACGCGCACTGAACCTCGGTCGGCTGTTGTCAGGGAGAACCCGTAGACCGGCCGAGAGGTCACCCCGATTCGCAACTGCCTCGAGACACCTAGCTTCGACCGCAAGGGCCGAGAACTCCAGGCCCCAGGGAGAGGGAGCGAACGATGTCCGAGGCAAGAAGAGGCTCACGAACACTGTCCGCGGCCACCACGCTGGCCGTCGTCATGGCCGGGACGGTGATCGCTGTGACGGCACCCGCCCAGGCCGGCGCCGTCCCATCTCCACTCGCCGGCTCGGCAGCGGTTTCCGCGAAGACAGCCCTTCGCTGTGGCGACACGATCACGGCCGACACCACCCTGCACGCCGATCTCGTCGACTGCCCGGGCAACGGCATCGTCATCGGCGCCGACAACATCACGCTCGACCTCAACGGACACACCATCGACGGGGACGACGCGCTGTCGGAGTGTCCGGCCGGCACGGACTGCGACGTCGGGGTGGCCAATTTCGACGGTCACGACGGCGTGTCCGTCGTGGGCGGAAGAGTCCGCCAGTTCAGGCTGGGGGTGCTCGTCGAGGGAGGCGCCGCTCGCAATCGTCTGCGTCGGCTGGTGGCGACGGACAACACCGGCATCGGGATCGCCGCGGTGGAATCCACCGGCAGCGTGATCGAGAAGAACTCGCTGCGCGACAACAACACCGGCCTGGCGCTCATCGACTCACGCGACGCTCTCGTGACGGGGAACACCTCCGCCGGAGGTAGTGGTTTCGGCATCGTCCTGGTTCGGGCCGAGGCCGGCACGATCGAGCGCAACCTGTTCGACGGCAACGACGAAGGGATCGGCGTCTACGACAGCTCCCACAACACCGTCCGCAGGAACAAGGTCTCCCACCACGCCGGGGCCGCGATCGATCTGCGCGACAACGCCACCGCGAACCGGGTCCAAGACAACCGGCTGACCGACAATGGCGACGGCATCACCCTCCAGGAGGTCGCCGGCAACCTGATCAGCGGCAACCTGGTGACCGGCACGGGATTCTTCGGCGCCCCGGAAACGGGTGGATTCGGGATCGTCCTCGACGGCGGCAGTCGCAACACGGTGGATCGGAACACGGTCACCGGCGGCCGTGGACCGGCCGTCCTGGTGGCAACCCTGGACGCAGCGTCTCCTCCCGAGAGCAGCGTCATCTCGCGGAACCTCGTCAACAGCAAGCAGTACGACGGCATCTTCGTAGACAGCACCGCGATGAAAACTGTCATCGAGCGCAACACGGCCAACCGCAGCGGCCACGACGGCATCCATGTCGACGCGCCCACAACCACGCTGACTCGCAACATCGCCGACAACAACCACAACCTGGGCATCGAAGCGGCCCCTGGTGTCATCGACGGCGGTGGCAACCACGCAAGCCACAACGGCAACGCTGCCCAGTGCACCTACGTCGCCTGCTGATCTGCTGTCCGGCATCCCCAAGGTTGTTCACCTTGGGGATGTAGCTTCGGTCATCAACTGTTCATCTGCGGGTCATCTTTGATGCTCCGGCAGTGGGGTGATGTCCGGAGGGGGTCTGCGATGGCTTTGCTGGGAGCGGTCGAGCGGCACTACGAACGCAGTGAGCATGACCACACCACGCCGATCGGTGTGCTGCATCAGCTGGTGGTGCGTTGGGGTGATGCGGACCGGACGACGTCGCGTGCTTTCCGGCGCTGGTGTGACGGGGTTGCCTTCGTTGACGTGCAGGCGCGGACCTTCGCGGACTTCTGGACTCAGCAGAACTCGGTCGCTCTCGCCAGCGAGGGGCCGCTGTGGGTTGTGCTTGGTGACTCGACTGCCCAGGGCATCGGCGCTTCGTCACCGATGAACGGCTATGTCGGCCAGGTCCTCACCACCTTGAACAGCAGCTCGGGCCGCCGTTGGCGCATCCTCAATCTCTCCCGCGCCGGCGCCCAGGCTGCGCACGTGCTCAACGACCAACTCCCTTTGCTGGAAGGGCTGAACATCCAGCCGGACCTGGTCACCTGCGGTATCGGCAGCAACGACATCCTCGGCACGGTTCCGAAGAAGGTGCACAGCAATCTGCGCGCCCTGATCAGGCGGCTGCCATCCCCCTCGGTCGTGATGGACCTCTTACTACCGGACAGATTCTGGGGAATCGGCAGCCTGTGCAGCCCGTACGTCGCCGGAATCAACCGCACCATCCACGCCGCCGCCGCGGAACGCGGTCTCCCGGTCGCCGAACTCTCCCGCCACGTCCGCCCACCCTGGCGAGGAAAACTCGCCCCGGACCTCTTCCACCCCAACGATCGCGGCTACCAGCACCAAACCACCGCCCTCCTCGCCGCCCTGCCGTCAGCAGTCACCGGTTGAGCAACTGCTCCAGGCGGTTCAGGGACTTCAGGCTTTCGCGGCGGACTCCGATCGGGATGAGCGCTGGGCGACGGGGGATACGGACTCCGCCGGTGAGGGCTACCCGGGTACGGCCGTCTGGTTCTTCGGCGACGGCCATGCCGATGAGGAGGAAGCGGCTCTGGAGCCAGCACCAGCCGGGGCGGACGATGCCTTGGAGGTGGGCGCGGAAACCGTAGTTACTGCGGGCGTAGAGGCTGACATGGACACCGTCGACCGTCACCCGCGTGATCGAGCGCATGTCCGGCTGGAACTCGGCGAAAGCCCGGCCGTCGCCCCACATCAGGTCCCAGACCTCCGGGAGTGACTTGTCGAAGACCCGCTCGGTGACGGCCGCGCCGGAGATTCCGGCGGCGAGCGCGCGCAACCGGCGTACGTCGTCGAGGTCGGCCTGCGGCCAGTTGTCGGTCATGATCCCCATGCCTTTCGGAAGCTTGCGCGGGCCCGGTGCAGGCGCGACTTCGCGGTCCCTGCCGGCACGTCGAGGAGTTCGGCGGCGGCTCGTTCGTCGAGACCTTCGAGGTCGCGCAGGACGAGCAGGGCGCGATGTTCGGGCGACAGCCTCGTCAAGGTGTCGCGGATGTCGACTGCCAGCAGTGGATCGCCACGGGCCGGCAGCTCGGCGAGATCGGCGGCGACCTGCCGCTGGTCCTGCCGGGCCACCCGGATCGCCTCGCGGACCGCGATCGCCCGGACCCAACCGAAGAGGGCAGCCGGTTCCTTCAACGTCCGCAGCGACCTGAACACCGCGACGAGCGCCTCCTGCGTCGCGTCGGGAGCGTTGTGGAGCGCGATCGGACCACAGATTCGCCCGACGTACGGCGTGAGTTGGTCGAGGAGCTCGTTCATCGCGAGCGTGTCACCACCCTGCGCCGCCCGCACCAAGCCCTCTGGGTCCTCGATCACACCAGGAACTCTTCCAGCAACGGCGTGACTTGATCGGCACAGTCCAGGGTGAGCGCGTGCCCGCAGCCGGCCAGCGTCCGAACCGTTGCGTGCGGCAACAACTTCCCGAAGCGGGCCGCTTGGTCCACCGGCAGCACCGAATCCTCCTCGCCCCAGATGATCAGCACGGGTTGCCTCGTCGACGGCAGAGCAGCCTGGGTGACGCGCCAATCGAGACCGCGTTCCAGGGCATACATCGCCCGGACGTTGTCACGATACGTGCCTGGCACCCACATCTGGTCGACCAACGCCGGAGTCACCAATTCCTTGTGCACAAAGAGATCCCGTACGGCGGTCTGCACGGCCGGGCGACTCGCACCGAGCTTGGCGAGCAGTTCGCCGGCTAGCGGAAGCTTGAGCATCTCCCAGCTCGCCGGGTCCGGCTCAGCCAATCCGGAAGGAGCCAGCAGGAGCAGCTGGGAGACCCGCTCGGGATGCCGTTGGGCGTAGGCGAGTCCCCATCCCCCGCTCCAGGAGTTCCCGCCGAGGGCGACTTGTTGCAAGTGGAGCTGATCCAGGAACTCCCCTAGTGCTCCGGTCATCGCATCCAGGTCGTACGCAAAACCCGTGCCGTGCAGCCGGGTCTCCCCTTGACCAGGGAGATCCACGACGTACACGGCACGGGTCTTCGACAGTGCCTCCAGCTCTGGCCGCCAGGCCGACGCCGGTGCGGCGCCGGGTGACAGGAGTACTACGGGTTCGCCGGTGCCGCGCTGCAGGTAGTGGAACCGAGCAACGGGCGTATCGACGTACCGGGAGTCCTTGGACGGCTCAGGGCTCGGCTGGGCCGTCGGCTGATAGCTGTAGGCCAGCAAGCTGACCAGTACTACGCCGAGAACGGGTAGTGGAATGACCAGTCGCTTGAGCCACTTGGCCTGCAGGAGTCCGACGTCGATCGCCAGGAGCGCCACACAGGCGGGGGTGTAGAGGAACAGGTTGAGCCAGTGGAACGCAGTACCGGTGTCGGTGAAGGCCCAGACCACGCCCAGAGTGGCTCGGGCTGCCAGGCCTGCAGCGAGGCCGGTTACTACGCATCGGGCGACTGCGGACCGGTCGGACCGGAGTACGGCGAAGGCCAGCAGTAGGTGCAGTACTGCGAGTGGCAGTACTACTTGGGGAGCGAAGGACGCTTCCCCACCGAGGACCGCTCGGGAGAGTGATCGCTCGTCGGGCGCGGGCCAGGTTGCGCCGGTCGCCCAGTAGATGTGTACCGCCGCCAGCAAGATGTGTGCGCTTGCGGCGATCTTTCGAGACCCCATCCCGACCCCTCCTCAGATGTGTGAACATCCGGGAAGAGGAGTCGTGCGGCCGAAACGTTCCCTGCGTGACGCAGGTCTCAGCTTTCGGGGGTCTGCTCGGGGGTCTGCGGGCCGTCGGCCAGCAGGAGGTAGAGCGAGCGGCGGGCGTCGGCCAGGATCTTGGCGGCCGCGGCGCGCTGCTCTTCGGAACCGGTGCGGGTGACCTGCCGGGTGGCGACGTGGACCTCTTCGAGCAGGCCGCGCAGATCAGTGCCGGATCCTTCGGCGGTCGCGAACGGTGCGAACGGGTCGGTGGTGGTCTCGCGACGTCCTTCGACGTACTCGCGGCCCGCGTCGGTGAGGGTGACGAGCTTGCGGCCGGCTTCCGCGGTCACGGTGACCAGGCCCTCGTCCTCCAACTGGTTGATGGTCGGGTAGATCGCGCCGGGGCTGGGGGTCCAGCGCCCGCCGCTGCGGTCGGCGATCGCCTGCATCAGCTGGTACCCGTGCATCGGCTCCTCGCCGAGCAACTGCAGCACCGCCGTACGGACATCACCCCGCGGCACCCGGCCCCGGCCCGGCCCACGCCGCGGCCCGCGACGCTCGCTCCGACCGAAGCCGCGCTCACCATCGAAACCGCGCTCACCACGCTCGCCGCCGAAGCCGGCCTCTCCTCGTTGCCGGCCGAAGCCGCCTTCGCCTCGTTCACCGCGACCGCGGTGCATCGGCATTCCTTCGCCCGCCCACGGTCCACCGCGGCGGGGGTGACGACGGCCGCGTCCGCGGCCCCTGGATTCGTCTGGGGTAGTCATAATATCCTCCTAGATATTCTTGATGACACTAACGATATATCGCTACAGTCTCTAACGCAACCCTCCCCTGAAAACTTCCCGCAGGGTGTTGACTAGCCCCATGCGCGACACCGACGACGAGCTGACGATCAGCGAGTTCGGCCGCCGGGCCGGCCTCTCGCACAAGGCACTGCGCCTGTACGACGTATCGGGCCTGCTCGCCCCCGCCCGGGTCGAGGCCAACGGCTACCGCCTGTACTCCGAACGCCAACTCGAACGCGCCCGGCGGATCAGCGTGATGCGCCAACTCGACATGCCCCTCGCCACGATCACCGAAGTACTCGCCGGAACCGACGACGAGGGCCTGATCCGGCTGGACCGGTGGTGGGCCGCAGAGCAGGCGACCAACGAGGCTCGCAAGGCGACCTTGGAGTATCTGCGCGACCGGCTGCTTCGCCCGAGCAGTCCTGGGTTACCGCCGCGCGCAGTACTGACCCGTGAAGTGCCGGAGACCAAGATCGCGACCATTCGCGCCGACGCCGATCAGCAGTCTCTGATCGGCGTGATCATCTCGTCGACGATGGAGATCCGTGCCCACCTGGTGCAGCACGGAGCCGACCTGTCCGGCGGCTCGTGGGTGATCTACCACGGTGCGGTGACGCCGGAGAGCGAGGCGACCGTCGAGGTCTGCGTCCCGTTCACCGGGCTGGTCGATCCGGCCGGGCCGATCGCGATCCGGGTCGAGCCGGCGCAGACGGAGGCCTACTGCACGATCACGAAGGACGAGTGCTCCTATCCGCGGATCATGCTCGCCTACGACCTGGTCGTCGACTGGGTACGGCGTACCGGCGTACGGACTGCTGGTGCGCCGCGCGAGGTGTACCACCCGAACTTCCCCACCGCCGACGGGTCCGAGTTCGCCGTCGACATCGCGCAGCCGATCATCGCGACGGCTTGATCACCGTGATCGCGACCGCCACCAAGGTGATCGCGATGGCGATCCAGGTCGTGGCCGGTGGACGATGCGCGCCGAGGGTGTCGAGGAGCAGCGCGCCGAGGAGCTGACCGGTGATGCTGGTCAGGCCGAACACCAGTACGCCGAGGTGGCGGACGACCGTGGCCGCGATGGCGATCACGCCGACGCCGAGAAAGCCGCCGAGGTACAACCAGGGATCGGTCGGGAGCTCACCAGGGGTGAAGCCGCGTACGGCGTACTCGACCGCGAGGGCGATGCAGAGCGTGCAGGTGCCGACAGCGCCGTTGACGAGGGCGGCGGCCCACGGCCAGCCGGCGACAGCGCTGACCCGGCCGTTGAAGGCGGACTGCAGAGAGAGGCCGAGGCCTGCGATGACCGGAAGGGCCAGCAAGGTCAGCGAACCGTCGCCGAGACTGTCGTGCCCGGCGATGGCGACTGCCGCGACCGCCGCCGTCGCGCCGACCAGTCTGCGCACGGTGATGGCACGGATGCCGCCCGGGCCGAGTCCGGCGCGGTCCACGGCCAGGCTGCCGGCCGACGTACCGCCGACCACCGCCACGGTGAAGACCCCCACCCCCAGGGAATGAACGCTGATTCCTTGACTTGCGACGTACAGGGCACCGGCGACGCCACCGAGACAGTGCCACCACCGCAGACCGTGGACCCGCAGAGCTTCCCTGACCTGCCCGAGCGCGCGACGGCCGATCCGCGTGCTCGGTACGACGGCGAGCAGAACGAGGATGCCTGTGCCGTTCGAGATCATCGACGCGGCGATGCCGTCCTGGAGACTCGCCCCCAGTCCTCCGTTGAGGCGACTCTGCACAGCGAGCGCGATCCCGCCCACGGCCGCCAGACCCAATGCGGGCAGTTGCCTCAGTCCTGTCACGGAACGATCCTCCCCTATCTGTTTACTCTGCCCCTGGGGCAGGGCGTTGACTGGAGGAACCCGAACGAAAGCAGAGACTGGTGAACCACAACGACCCCGCGCAGTACGCCGTACAGTCCGCCTACAGCGACCCCGGCGCGCAGGCCGCACTCTTCGACGCGCTACCCACCGACATCCCGGGACTGACCGCGGTCATCCGCAACCTGGTGATCCACTACCGCGGCGGCGGTATCGAGTTCACCGGCGACCGGTACGACGAGATCAACCACCGCTGGGTCTCCGCGATGCTGGCCACCGACCAGCGCCGGAACGGTACTCCGCTCGCCGTACCGCGTGAGCCATTCGACCGGATCGTCGGATGCTGCCGGGACTACACCTTGCTGACGGTTTCCGCCCTGCGCCACAAGGGGATCCCGGCCCGCAGCCGGATCGGCTTCGGCTCGTACTTCGCGAACGGGTTCAACCATGACCACGTCGTCGTCGAGTACTGGAACGGCGATCGCTGGGTGATGGTCGACGCGCAGCTCGAACCCGGTCCGGCTTGGAACTTCGACACTCAGGACATGGAACCCGGCTGGTTCCGGTCAGCGGCCGAGGTGTGGCTGGGCTATCGATCCGGCGAGCTTAGCGGAGACGACTTCGGTGTGGATCCGTCACTGCCGCTCCGTGGTGGCTGGTTCATCCGCAACTACGTGTTCTTCCAGCTCGCTCACCTCCAGGGCGACGAGCTGCTGCTGTGGGACGGCTGGGGAGCCCAGTCGGGTTCGCTGGAGGACGCCGATCTGGAACTCACCGACGAGATCGCCACCCTGCTGGTTGCCTCCGACAACGGAGATGCGACGGCGTCCGAAGTACTGGCTGCCCGGTACGCCGAAGACCCACGCCTGCACCCCGGCGACCAAATCATCCAACTCTCCCCCGCCGGCCACCCACCCGTAACCGTCGACCTCAGAACCCACGCGATCATCTGAAGACAGCAGAACGCGAGCCCCGCCGAGTGAGGTCGGCGGGGCTCGCGTCTGTTGAACGGGTTAGAACTCCGAGCCGGCGGGGAGGTCCGGGGTTTCCGGGTCCTCGGGGTCGGAGGGGCCGGCAGCGAGACCGAGCTCGGCGGGGCTCGCCAGCATGGGGTTCTTCGGGAGAACGCGGACCGTGTAGCCGAAGGGGCCGGTGCGGTCGAGTTTGAGTTCACCCTCGTAGCGGTGCCGGTTGCCCTCGTACGTCTCGGCCAGCGACAGCGAGACGTGCACCGGATCGGTGATCTCGTCGTCCAGGTTCACCCGGCCGTGCAGCGCCTCGACGTCGATGTCCGCGGCCGCCAGATCTCCGAGCGTCACATAAGCCCGGATGCCGACCGTCGTACCGAGCTGCGGCACGTCACCGAGACCCTGCAGCTCCACGTGGTCGACGCGGATCTGCGGCCAGGCGGCCCGCACCTTCTTCTTCCACGCGGCCAGTTCGCGCGCGCCGTCATACGTGGCATTCAAAGCACGCGACGAGTGCGCCGCCGGCACGTACAGCCGCTCGACGTAATCCCGAACCATCCGGGTCGCCAGCACCTTCGGACCGAGCTCCTTGATCGTGTGCCGCAGCATCTCGATCCAGCGAGCCGGCACGTCACCGTCGTAGAACCGCGGCGCGACCTGCTTCTCGATCAGGTCGTACAGCGCATGCGCCTCGAGGTCGTCGCGACGATCGGTGTCCTCGATCCCCTCGGCCGAAGGGATCGCCCAGCCGAACTCGTCGTCGTACCACTCGTCCCACCATCCGTCGCGGATGGACAGGTTCAGCGCACCGTTCAGCGCCGCCTTCATCCCGGACGTCCCGCACGCCTCGTAAGGACGCAGCGGGTTGTTCAGCCAGACGTCGCAGCCCGGGTACATCGGCTGCGCCAGCGCGATGTCGTAGTCGGGCACGAAGACGATCCGGTGCCGGATCTCCGGATCGTCGGCGAACCGGACCATCTCCTGGATCAGCTTCTTGCCACCCTCGTCGGCCGGGTGCGACTTGCCGGCGATGACGATCTGGATCGGCCGGGTCGGGTGCAGCAGCAGCGCCTTCAACCGGGCCGGGTCGCGCAGCATCAAAGTCAGGCGCTTGTACGACGGTACGCGGCGCGCGAACCCCATCGTCAGCACCTCGGGGTCCAGGATCGAGTCGACCCAGCCGAGCTCGGCCTCGGACGCGCCCCGGTTCACCCAGGACGCCCGGACGCGGGCCCGGGTGTCGTCGATGAAGCGCTGCCGCAGCATCCGCTTCGTCTCCCACAACTGCGCGTCGGTGGTCTTGTCCAGACCCTCGAACATGTTCTCGGAGTCACCGGTGTCGGCACTGGCGTAGGTGAGCGCCGAGATCTCCCGGGCCACCCAGGTCGGTGCGTGCACCCCGTTGGTGATCGAGCTGATGGGCACGTCGGCCGGGTCGAAGCTCGGCCACAGTCCGGCGAACATCCCGCGGCTGACCACACCGTGCAGCTTCGAGACACCGTTGGCGCGCTGGGCAAGACGGAGGCCCATGATCGCCATGTTGAAGACGCTCGGGTCGCCGTTCTCGAAGTCCTCGGCGCCGAGCGCGAGGATCCGGTCGATCGGCACGCCGTCGCCGAACACGTCCGGCGAGAAGTGCTGCTGGATCAGCTCGACCGGGAACCGGTCGATACCGGCCGGGACCGGCGTGTGGGTGGTGAAGACGGTGCCGCCGCGGTTGACCTCGAGCGCGGTGTCGAAGTCGAGGTTCTGCTCGGTGGCGAGTTCGCGGATCCGCTCGACGCCGAGGAAACCGGCGTGACCCTCGTTGGTGTGGAAGACCTCCGGAGCAGCATGGCCGGTGATCCGGCAGTACTCCCGTACGGCGCGGACGCCGCCGACACCGAGCAGGAGCTCCTGGAGCAGCCGGTGTTCCGTCGTACCGCCGTACAGCCGGTCGGTGACCTCGCGCTCGGCGGCCTCGTTCTCCTCGATGTCGGAGTCGAGCATCAGCAGCGGCACCCGGCCGACCTGGGCGACCCAGATCTGCGCGTTCAGCTGGCGGCCGCCGGGCAGCGCGACAGTGATGGTCGCCGGGGCAGCGCCGGCATCAGAGCCGTCACGGAGCAGGCTGATCGGCAGCCCGTCCGGGTCGACCAGCGGGTAGCGCTCCTGCTGCCAGCCCTCGCGGTTGAGCGACTGCACGAAGTACCCGTGCCGGTACAGCAGGCCGACACCGATCAGCGGTACGCCGAGGTCGCTGGCCGCCTTGAGGTGGTCACCGGCCAGGATGCCGAGACCACCGGAGTACTGCGGCAGCACGTGGGTGATGCCGAACTCCGGGGAGAAGTAGGCGACCGAGTTGACCGGCGTACCGGCCTCGGACTGGAACCACCGGTCGTCGGTGACGTAACCGGTCAGGTCTTCCACGGCCAGCTCGAGCCGGCGCAGGAAGGCATGGTCGTTCGCCAGCTCGTCGAGCCGGGCCGCCGGGACCTCACCGAGCAACCGGACCGGATCACCGCCGGTGGACCGCCACAGCTGGGGGTCGACAGCCTCGAAGACATCTTGTGTCTCCGGGTGCCAGGCCCAGCGAAGGTTGTTCACCAGGGTGCCGAGACCGGTCAGCGGCTCGGGCAGGACAGGGCGGACGGAGAATCGTCGTATCGCTCGCACCGGGACACCGTACCGGCCCCGGACGGCCGGAACACCCCCGGGATGCATCAATCTTGCAACGTGAGCAAGATCTTGCAGGACCAGACCACTACCACCGCAGGACCGATTCGTGAGACACCACGACCGAACTGTGATCGCCGCATGGCGCGCCGCGGGATGGGTAACCGATAACGTCAGTGCTGTACTTCCTTGTCCCCGCTAGTCGGAAAGCGAAGGTTCGACAACTCCATGACTGGGCGCATCCCGATCACCGACGTCAGCCCGACCGTCGACGCAGGCGCGTATCCGGCCAAGTCGTCGGTCGGTGAGACCTTCACCATCGCGGCCGACGTGTTCCGCGAAGGCCACGACGCGGTGAACGCGAACGTCGTGCTGACGTCGCCGACGGGACAGACCAGACGGATGCTGATGAGTCCGGTCGGTCAGGGCAGCGACCGGTGGACCGTCGACGTCACCCTGCAGGAGCAGGGCGCGTGGACGTTCGCGGTCGAGGGCTGGAGCGATCCGTACGGGACCTGGCGGCACAACGCCGAGATCAAGATCCCGGCCGGCATCGACGTCGACCTGATGTTCGCCGAGGGCGCCGCGTTCTTCGATCGCGCCGCGGCCGGCGTACCGCCCGCGGTGCGTGTCGACCGCAGTACGTTGAACGACGCCGCGCAGGCGCTGGCGAACGGCGCACTGCCGCCGGAGGCCCGGCTGGCCGCGGGAATCTCGCCGCAGGTCCGCGCCGCACTCGGGCGCTACCCGGTCCGCGAGCTGATCACCTCGTCGGAGACCTTCCCGGTCTGGGTCGACCGCCGGCTCGCTTTGTACGGCAGCTGGTACGAATTCTTCCCGCGCTCCGAAGGCGCGAAGTTCGACGAGGAAACCCAGACCTGGACCTCGGGCAACTTCCGTACCGCGGCGCTGCGGCTCGAAGCGGTCGCCAAGATGGGCTTCGACGTGCTCTACGTGCCGCCGGTGCACCCGATCGGCCAGTCCTACCGCAAGGGCCCGAACAACACCCTCGACCCGAAGCCGGGCGACCCGGGTTCGCCGTGGGCGATCGGTTCGGCCGAGGGTGGGCACGACGCGATCCACCCCGAGCTCGGCACCTTCGAGGACTTCGACTACTTCGTCGGCCGGGCCCGCGAACTCGGGCTCGAGGTCGCCATCGACCTGGCCCTGCAGGCCTCGCCGGACCACCCGTGGGTGACCGAGCACCCGAAGTGGTTCTCGGTCCGCGCGGACGGCTCGATCGCCTACGCCGAGAACCCGCCTAAGAAGTACCAGGACATCTACCCGATCAACTTCGACAACGACCCCGAAGGCATCTACGCCGAAGTCCTGCGGATCGTGAAGCTGTGGATCTCGCACGGCGTCACCGTGTTCCGGGTCGACAACCCGCACACCAAGCCGGTGAACTTCTGGGAATGGCTGCTCGGCGAGGTCCGCAAGACCGACCCGGACGTGGTGTTCCTGTCCGAGGCGTTCACCCGGCGGCCGATGATGCGTGAGCTGGCGAAGGTCGGGTTCCACCAGTCGTACACCTACTTCACCTGGCGCAACGAGAAGTGGGAGCTCGAGGAGTACCTGGAGGAGCTGACCAAGGAGACCGGGCACTACCTGCGCCCGAACTTCTTCGTGAACACGCCGGACATCCTGACCGCCTACCTGCAGTACGGCGGCCCGGGCGCGTTCAAGATCCGCGCCGCGATCGCTGCGACGTCGGCGCCCGCATGGGGCGTGTACGCCGGCTTCGAGCTGTTCGAGCACGTCGCGCTGCGGCCCGGGTCGGAGGAGTATCTGGACACCGAGAAGTTCCAGTTCCGTCCGCGCGACTGGGAGGCCGCCGCCGCCGAGGGTCGCACACTGGCGCCGTACATCACGCTGCTGAACAACATCCGCCGCCGGCACCCCGCGCTGCAGCAACTGCGCAACCTCACGCTGCACAAGGTCGACGACGAGCAGATCATGTGCTTCTCCAAGCGCGTCACCGGCGCGGACGGGCACAGCGACACCGTCATCGTCGTGGTGAACTGCGACCCGCACGCGGTTCGCGAGTCGATGGTGCACCTCGACATGGCCGCCCTCGGCATGCGCCCGGAGGACACCTTCACCGTGTACGACGAGATCAGTGGCGCGACCTGGCGCTGGGGCCAGCAGAACTACATCAAGCTCGACCCCAACGGCGAACCGGCCCACATCCTCGCCGTCCGCCGCGGCCAGGCCTGAGGATCCAGGGTTTGCGCAGGCTGCTCGTCGTACTGTTCGCGGTCGCCCTGACCGCGAGCTGCGACAACAGCAGCCCTCGGGCCACGCCGAGCGACACTCCGGTCTCCCGGCCGGCTCCGACGACACCGACGGAGCCGGCCGACCCGCCGAGCCCCGTCCTCCGCGACCCGAAGGTCGCATGCGGTGGCCGCGACTACAACACCAAGCAGTCCCCCGCCTACTACCCCGACGGTCAGCCGTATGCGGGCAAGGGCATCCATCACCTCGTGATGGCACACATCGACATCTACAACGCCCAGGCCGTCGAGGATGTCGACTCCACGAAGCTTCCGAATCTCTGGTCGCCGGGTTCCGTGCCCGGGATGTATCCGGACCGCTTCACCCAACTGCTGCTCTGCGTTTACCAGGACCGGAAGTACCCCAGCAAGGTCGTCGACACCTGCAGGTACAAGGACGGCGAGAAGGTCAGGACGACAGCGAAGCTGCTCTCAGCTCGCTACCGGTACCGCCTACTGGAAGCCAAGACGGGCCGGCAGATCACGACCTTCACCATGACCGGAACCGAGGACACCTGTCCCGTCCTCCTGCATGACGACTTCGGCGGCAAGAAGTACTTCCAGATCGTTGCCGATGCCGCCCTCGCCGCGAAGCTCCGCCCGTACGTCGAGGGACAGGCCCGCTAGAGCGGCACAGTCTCCGGGTATTTGAGGCCGGTGCCGGTGTTGAGGGCGACGACCTGGTCGGTTGACTTGATCCAGCCGGACTCGCGCAACTGCTTCACTGCAGCGAAGTTGGCGGCGCCTTCGGGACAGATGAAGGCGCCTTCCAGCTCGGCGCACCGACGCTGGGCGGCGAGGATGTCCTCGTCGTCAACGGCGATCGCGCAACCATCGGTCTCCGCGATCGCTTGCAGGACGAGGAAATCGCCGAGCGCCTTCGGCACAGTGATGCCGAAGGCAACGGTCTTCGCATCGACCCAGGCCTCGCTCTCCGGCAAGCCCTTCTCCCACGCTCGCACGATCGGCGCACACCCGGTGGCCTGTACGGCGACCAGCCGTGGCATCGGTCCCTCGACCCACCCCAGCGCGGCGAGTTCGGCGAGCGCCTTCCAGATCCCGATCAACCCGACGCCGCCACCGGTCGGGTAGAGGATCACGTCCGGCAGCTTCCAGCCGAGCTGCTCCGCGATCTCCAGCCCCATCGTCTTCTTGCCCTCGATCCGGTAGGGCTCCTTCAGCGTCGACACGTCCTGATAGCCCTCGCGGATCGCCAGCTGCTCGCGGATCCAGGCGCCCGCGTCGCCGATCAGCCCGTCGATCAGCTTCAGCTCGGCCCCGACCACCGTCACCTCGCGCCGGCAGATCTCCGGCGCCGCGATCGGCATCGCGATCAGCGCCTCCATCCCGGCCCGGGCCGCGAACGTCGCCCAGGCCGACCCGGCGTTCCCGTTCGTCGGCATCGCGATCTTCCGCACGCCGACCTCGTACGCCCGCGACACCCCGACCGCCGCCCCGCGCGCCTTGAAGGTCCCGGTCGGGATCAACCCCTCGTCCTTCATCAGCAACCCCGGTACGCCGAGCTCCCGCCCGTACGCCGGTAAGCCGAGCAGCGGCGTCATCCCCTCCCCCAGGCTGACCACGTTCGCCGGATCGCGCACCGGCAGCAGCTCGTGGTACCGCCAGAGATCCGGTGCCCGCGAGGCGACCTCTTCCTTGGTCAGCCCGGCCCGCACCTCGTCGAGGTCGTAGCGAGCGAGCAGGGGCGAACCACAGTCACACAAGCCGATCACCTGATCGGGGTCGTGGACGAGGCCGCACTTCGGACAGTCGAGTTGCCGCAAGGCTGAGAAGCGCACGACTTCAGAGGCTACCCGGCGCGCAACCCGGTGATCGAGGGTCGTTGGTGATCGGTGAGGCGGAAACCCGTTCCGCGCACCGAGTCGATGGTCACCGTCGTACCGAGTTCGTCGAGCTTGCGCCGAAGCCGCTTCACGAGGGAGTGCACGTCCGCAGTACCGCGTAGGTGCCTGTTCCGCCAGACGGCTTGATGCAGGGCCTCGTACGTCCAGGTCCGCAGTGGCTCGATGGTCAGCTGGAGCAGCAGGTCGTGCTCGAGGTCGGTCAGAGGAACCTCCCGGTCCCGCCACTGCGCCACCGACCGCGCGGAATCGATGGTCAGTACGTCGGGCGGCCGCGGCACGCCCTCGGGCCGGGGCTCGACCACGGCCTCAGGTTCAGGCGGTTCGGGTTGCGGCGGTGGCGTGATGAGTTTGCGGAGTTCCTCCAGGCTGGAGACGAGCAGCAGCGGAGCAACATCGTCAACTAGTTCGGCCAGCCGGACCCGCTCCTCCAGCGAGGCAGCGACGGCGATCAGCATCGGGAACGCAGGACTGTCGTCATGATCAGGTACACGGGCGGTGACCATCCGGCTACGGTGTCAACCTTTGCCCTTAATCGTCAACGGATTGACAGTTAATGGCGAACTTTGCTTCGAAGCAGCCAACCGCTAGTGACATCTTGCTCACGAAGTGTGCTTGTGACGGCCTTCGCGTGACACATAGGGTCCTCGACAGGCTCGCTGCGTCACACGCCGCGACCTGGGGGGGCACGGCGCGTTCACAGAACCGGTTCACCACCCTGAACCTTCTGCGAAGCCCTGCACCTCTGCAAGTTGGCTCGGGGGCCGACTCGGGGAAGTACAAGTGAGGGGCTGCAGAGATGTCACATCAACGAAGAAGGGGATTCGCCAGGTCACTGGTGAGTGCTCTGGCGGCGGCCGCCGTCATCACGACAGGGCTGGCCTCGGCCGCTCAGGCGGCGCCGGCCACCGAACCCAGCGGGACGCCCGCACCAGCTTCCAAGATCAAGCCTGATCTCCTGTCGAAGCTGCAGGGCAAGGACGCCAAGGAAGCGACCGACTTCTGGGTGCACTTCAGCGCCAAGGCCGACCTGACCGCCGCGAGCAAGATCACCGACTGGAACCAGCGCGGTACGGCGGTCGCCGCAGCGCTGAAGAAGACGGCCACGGAGAGCCAGGCCGGGGTCAAGGCGCAACTGGACGCCGGCCACGCGTCGTACAAGAGCTACTGGGCCACCAACGCGATCGTCGTCAAGGGCGGTTCGCTGGAGATGGCGCAGAGCCTGGCCGGGCGCAGCGAGGTCGAAGCGATCTACAACCCGGTCAAGTACGAGATCCCGAAGACGACGGTCGGGACCACCGAGCACCAGATCAACTCGGTCGAGTGGGGTATCGCGAACATCAAGGCCGACCAGGTCTGGTCGCAGTACGGCGACAAGGGCGCCGGGATCGTTGTCGCCAGCATCGACACGGGGGTCCAGTACGACCACCCGGCGCTGGTGAACTCCTACCGGGGCAACCTGGGCAACGGCCAGTTCGACCACAACTACAACTGGTTCGACGCGGCCGGCACCTCGCCGAACGCACCGGCCGACGGCAACGGGCACGGTACCCACACGATGGGCACCATGGCCGGCGACGACGGCGCGGGCAACCAGGTCGGCGTCGCACCGGGCGTCAAGTGGATCGCGGCCAACGGCTGCTGCCCCAGCGACGACGCGCTGATCAGCTCCGGGCAGTGGATGCTCGAGCCGACCAACCTCGCCGGGCAGAACCCGGACGCGAGCAAGCGGCCGAACGTCATCAACAACTCGTGGGGCAGCACGCTGCCGTCGAACGACCCGTTCATGGAGGACGTCACCAACGCCTGGACCGCGTCCGGGATCATGGGTGTGTTCGCCAACGGCAACAGCGGCCCGGGGTGTAACACCAGCGGCTCGCCGGGCAGCACGCAGAGCATCTACTCGGCGGGTGCCTACGACATCAACAACAACGTCGCCTCGTTCTCCGGCCGCGGTTCCGGCCAGAACGGCGTGATCAAGCCGAACATCTCGGCCCCGGGTGTCAACATCCGGTCGAGCCTGCCCGGCAACACCTACGGCGCCTTCAACGGCACCTCGATGGCGACTCCGCACCTCGCGGGTGTCGTCGCGCTGCTGTGGTCCGGTGCACCGAGCTTGAAGGGCGACGTCGCGGCCACCCGCGCGCTGCTCAACCAGACGGCCATCGACAAGTCCGACACCACCTGTGGTGGCACGGCGACCAACAACAACGTGTACGGCGAAGGCCGGCTCGACGCGCTCGCACTGCTGAACGCGGCCCCGGTCGGCGACACCGGCACGCTCAAGGGCAAGGTCACCGCGACCGGCGGCGCTGCCATCTCCGGTGCCACGGTGACGATCAGCCAGACCGGTGCCCAGGACAAGGTGCTCACCACCTCGGCCGACGGCAGCTACTCGGCCATCGTGCCGGCCGGTGACTACTCGCTCGCGGTGGCCGCCTTCGGCTACAACGGGCAGACCGCCACCGCCACCGTCACGGTGAACACCACCACGACGAAGGACTTCACCCTGACGGCCGCTCCGACCGTCAACGTCGGCGGCACCGTCACGGACGGCTCCGGCCACGGCTGGCCGCTGTACGCGAAGGTCAGCGTCGAGGGTCCCGGTGGCGTCTTCGACTACACCACCCCGTCGAACGGCCGGTACAGCCTCAAGGTGCCGTCCGGCGCGTCGTACTCGCTGAAGGTCGAGGCGCAGTACCCGGGCTACCAGACGGTCAGCGAGCCGATCACGGTCGGCGCGAGCAACCTGACCAAGAACGTCGCCGTACCGGTTCGCGGTGACTCCTGCCTGACCGCACCCGGCTACAAGAACGGTTCGGACGGGGTCTACGAGACCTTCGACGGCACCGTGGCGCCGAGCGGCTGGACCGTCGTCGACAACAAGAACAACGGCCAGACCTGGAAGTTCACCGATGTCGGCAACCGCGGCAACCTGTCCGGTGGCACCGGCGGCTTCGCGATCATCGACAGCGACAAGTACGGCGCCGGTCAGTCGCAGGACACCTCGCTGGTCAGCCCGGTCGTGGACCTGAGTGCGGTCACCGCTCCGAAGATCAAGTTCAACCAGGACCTGAACTACCTGTCCGGTGAGAAGGCCGACGTCGACCTGTCGATCGACGGCGGTACGACCTGGACCACCGTCGCCGCACAGGCCGCGGACCTTCGCGGTGTCAAGGAGATCCCGATCCCGCAGGCGGCCGGCAAGTCCGCCGTACAGGTTCGGTTCCACTACTACGACGCCTCGTACGAATGGTGGTGGGAGGTCGACAACGTCCTGATCGGCAGCTCGGTCACCTGTGTGCCGACCGGCGGCGGTCTGGTCGTCGGCAACGTGAAGGACGCCAACACCGGCGGCTTCGTGAACGGCGCCACCGTCACCCGTGACGACAAGCCGACCGTCACCGCCACCACCGTCGCCACCCCGGACGACACCGGGCTCGACGACGGCTTCTACTGGCTGTACTCGCCGGAATCCGACGCCCACAGCTTCACCGCCAAGGCCGGCAACTACGTGAGCTCGAGCCAGTCCGTCAACGTCGAGGCCGACTACGTCACCTCGGCCAACTACACCCTGGCCGCCGGCCGGATCACGGTCACGCCGACCGCACTCGAGGGCAACCTCAAGCTGCCGACCGGCGCGGTCACCAAGTCGTTCACCGTCAAGAACACCGGCGGCGCACCGGTCGACCTGAAGTTCGGCGAGCGCGACGGCGGCTTCACCCTGCTGAACGCCAACGGCAGCACGACCACCAAGGCGCAGGTACTGAGCAGCACCGGTGCCCCGCTCCAGCGGCTGGCTGTCCCGACCTCGTTCGGCAGCAAGCTGTCCGGCAAGATGGCCGTTCCCGCCCCGGTCGCCAAGCCGCTCGCGGCACCGTGGCAGGACATCGCCAACTACCCGGCGGTCGTGATGGACAACCGCACCGTCAACGTCGACGGCAAGGTCTACTCCATTGCCGGCGGCAACGGATCCGCCTCGTCGGCGAACAGCTACGTCTACGACCCGGCCACCTTGGCCTGGACGCCGATCGCTCCGCTGCCGGGCGCCCGGAACGCAGTCAGCGCCGGTGCGGTCGGTGGCAAGATCATCGTCAGCAGCGGCTGGGGCGACGGCGGTCCGGACGCGGCGACCTGGTCCTACGACCCGGCGTCCAACGCCTGGTCCGCGGTGGCCAACAACCCGGCACCCCGGGCCGCGGCCGGTACCGCTGTCGCCGGTGGCAAGCTGTACGCCGTCGGTGGTTGCACCACCGGTGACTGCCTGCCGATGTCCAACTCGGTGGTCGCGTACGACGCGGCCTCCAACAGCTGGGCGACGCTGGCCAACTACCCGAAGGCGGTCGCGTTCCTTGCCTGTGGCGCGATCGACGGCAAGGTGTACTGCTCCGGCGGCAACGACGGATCGGTAGCGCAGAAGGGTGGTTACGTCTACGACCCGGCGGCCGACTCCTGGTCGCCGATCGCCGACGCCCCGGCCGACCACTGGGCCTCGTCCAACTCGGTTGCCGGTGGCAAGCTGATCGTGGTCGGCGGTGTCCAGGGCGGCGCCATCACCAACGCCGGCTTCGCCTACGACGCGTCCACCAACACCTGGGCCGCGACGCCGAACGCCAACCAGCCGCGGTACCGCGGTGGCGCGGCGTGTGGCTTCTACAAGATCGGTGGCGCCTCCGGTGGGTTCACCGCGACCAACAGCAGTGAAGTACTTCCCGGTCTCGAGAACTGCACCGAGTCGTCCGCCGACGTCAGCTGGCTGAGCGTCGACCAGACCGAGGCCACCCTGGCCCCGGGCGCGAAGGTCGTCGTCAAGGTCACGATGAACGCCAATGTCGACCAGCCGGGCACCTACACGGCAGCCGTAACCATCGGCGAGAACACGCCGTACACGGTCAACCCGGTCGACGTGAAGATGAACGTCACCCCGCCGACCACCTGGAGCAAGCTCCTCGGCACGGTCACCGGCGTCAGCACCTCCGGCGTCACCGCTCCCCTTCCGGGCGCGACCGTCGAGGTCGACTCCTGGGCGTCGTCGTACACCTTCATCACCGACAAGAACGGCAACTACGCCTACTGGCTGGACCGCCGCAACAACCCCCTCACCCTGATCGCCGCCAAGGACGGCTACAAACCCCAAACCCGCACCACGAAGCTGATCGCCGGCACCCCGGTGACGGAGAACTTCGCCCTGAAGGCCATCAAGTAGCCACGGCCTAGCAGCACCCGGCCCCGCCCAGTCATCTGGGCGGGGCCGGTCCTTTTCCGCACTCCGCCACGCAACTTTGCCAGCTCCACCGTCGAATCCAGCGTCCGGCGCTCGCCCTGTACCGACGGACATGAGGTATCAAACCCGGCGACTACCGCCCACGCTCGCCCAGACCAGATCAGGCCCGGCTTCCGCCAACACCTCATGTCCGTCGGTACACCAAGTCGTGCCCGGGGTCTGAACAGATCTGAGCAAACGAGGCACCCGGCCAGGTCGGCACGCCACAGCTGACCGGTCTGGAGGTTCATGACGTACTGGCCGGGGTCGCCGAGCGCACCTTCGCTTCCCCAACCGAGCAGGTCTCCGCCGACTCGGCGGAGAGTTGGTCGGTGACGTCGTACAACCGGCCAGGATGGCGATGACAGCGGCGGCGCTCAGGAGTGTGCGGGCCGGGCGGGTCATGGTGCTGTAGACGCACCGACAGAGGGCGAAGTTCAGGCGGGGAGGAGGTGGAAGCCGACGCCTCGGACTGCGTGGATGGTTACGGCGGCGCCTAGGTCGGTGAGTTTTTGGCGGAGGCGTTTGACGACCGAGTGGATGTGGGAGCCGTGGCCGAGGTGTTCGTTGCCCCAGACGGCTAGGTGCAGGCGTTGGTAGGTCCAGACGCGGCCGGGCTCGGTGACCAGGCAATGCAGGAAGTCGTGTTCCAAGCGGGTCAGGGAGATCTCGCGGTCCTTCCAGCGGACCACCCGGCGGTGGACGTCGAGGCTGAGCTCGTCCATCGGGTCGGGGTCCGCCACCAACGCCGGCGCCGGGAATGCAGTAGGCGGCACTGACTCGATCTGAGCAGTGACGGTACGCCGGGGCGCAGCGGCCACCACAGCAGGAGTCAGTACTACGGGACTGGTCTCCGCCGACGTCAGGTCGAGGAAGGCGCGCGCTTGTTCGGCACTGGAGACCAGGAGCACTGCGTCGGCGTCGGCGAGCAACCGGGCGAGGTGTACCCGCTCGGCCGTCGATGTCGCCACGCCGATCACCAAGGACGAGTCCATCGAGCCCCTCCTCTCGAACACTTGCCGGGTCAAGTACGGCCAACCGCGAAGGGTAAGTCAAGGGATTCCCTCCGCGCCGGCGTGGCACATATGCGCCCTGTCCGACACCGGACAGCGCCGCTCTACACAGCGCCACGAAACAGGGACGGATGTCGCAGACAGTTGCACCTCTCACCAAGCAGAAGCACGAACAAAGCAGGGCGTCCGGAACCACCTGCCGGACGGGGCAGGAGGTTCCGGACGCGGGGAATCGGCCGCCGGATCAGCCGATGGTCTTGACCGCGGTGATCAGCGCACCGCTAGTGGTGTCGCCGGAGAGCTCCCAGAAGAAGGCGCCGCCGAGACCCTGGTTGTTCGCGTACGTCATCTTGCTGCGGATCGTCGCCGGGGTGTCGTACCCCCACCACTGCCCGTTACAGAACGCGTACGCCGTACCGCCGACCGTCCCGTTCGACGGGCACCTGGTCGAGATCAGCTTGTAGTCCTCGATCCCGGCCTCGTACTTACCGGGCGCAGCACCGGTCGCGTGCCCGCCGGGAGCGGCCTGCGTGACACCGGTCCAGCCGCGGCCGTAGAAGCCGATGCCGAGCAGGATCTTCGAGGCCGGGATGCCCTTCGTCTTGAGCTTCTGGATCGCGGCGTCGCCGTAGAAGCCGGCGGTCGGGATCCCGGCGTACGAGGTGAGTGGTGAGTGCGGCGCCGTCGGGCCCTGGGCGTTGAAGGCGCCGAAGTAGTCGTACGTCATCGGCATGATCCAGTCGAGCTTCTGCGCCGCGGTGGCGTAGTTGGTCGCGTCGATCTTGCCGCCGCTGGTGCCGTCGGCGGTGATCGCCGCGGTGACGAGTGCGGATGAGCCGAAGCGGTTGCGCAGCGCCGTGATGACGTTGTTGAACGCGTTCGGGCCGGAGGTGTCGCAGCTCAGGCCGCAGGCGTTCGGGTACTCCCAGTCGACATCGATGCCGTCGAAGACGTCGGCCCAGCGCGGGTCCTTGACCAGGCTGTAGCAGGAGTCGGCGAACGCAGCCGGGTTCTGCGCGGCCTGGGTGAAGCCGCTCGACCAGGTCCAGCCGCCGAATGACCAGACCACCTTGATGTTCGGGTACTGCCGCTTGAGCTTGCGCAGCTGGTTGAAGTTGCCGCGCAGCGCACCGGTGTCCCAGGTGTCGGAGACGCCGTCGACGGAGCTGGCCGCGTCGTAGTACTTGTCGTACGCCGCGTAGGCGTCGCCGATCGAGCAGCGACCGTTGGTGGTGTTGCCGAAGGCGTAGACGATGTTGGTCAGCTTCGCCGCCGAGCCACTCGTCTTGATGTTCTTCACGTGGTAGTTGCGGTCGTAGACACCCCACTCCGTGAAGTAGCCGACGACCTTCTTGCCGGCAGCGACGACATGTCCGTCCTGCTGGTCCTGGTGCGTCTGTACTGCGGGCGCCGGCGCTGCGCCGGTAGCGAGCAGAGCGACCGTCGCGAGCAGAGTCGATATCAAGCGGATCTTCATTGTGTTCCTCCTAGGGGGCGGAAGAGGGACTGTCCGCACTCTAGCGAGTACAGGCAGTTAATAAAAGAAGAAACCGAAATAAATTGCGCGGTCAATCGCCCTGTTCGAGGGGTGGGCGCGCGTGCAGGCGCACGGCGTACGGAGTAATCTCTGCGCGCACGGTCACGATGACCGCAGTCGACGGAGGAACAGTGCCCGGATCCCCGGACGGTCCCCAACCGGTCGCCGCAACGAGTACCGGACTCGTCCGCCGACGGCCTGGTTTCGTCTGGCTGCTCGCGGCCCTGCTTGTCCCCGCGGTGCTCGCTGCCGTCCTGCTGATCATCCGGACCGGCCCGACCGAGGACGATCTCCGCGACCGCTCGCTGGCCGCGCTCCGAGCCCAAGGAATCAACGGGGTCCAGGTCACCGTCGACGGACGTGACGCGACGGTCGTCGTACCGGCCGGTGCCGATCCGCAGCAGGCGCGCGACATCGTCGCCCACGTCGAAGGAGTCCGGGAAGCCACCGCAACGGGAAACACATCCCTGGAGGTAGCCGACCCGATCCCGACGACCTCGCCGACGCCGACGCCGACGCCGACGCCGACGAGCATCGCGGTGTTCAGTGTGAATCGGACGGACGAGTCGTTCACCGTGACCGTTGCGGTGCGGGATCAAGCAGCCAAGGATGCGATCGTCCGTGAGATGCAGGGTCTCGGCGCCAACTTCGTCGACGCCATCACGGTCGATCCGGACGCAGGGCTGGCCAACACGAAGGCGCTGACGGCCCTACTGCGCACGCTCTCGACCGCGACCGGCGACGCGTCGATCAGCTACGACGGCTCGACCGTCAAGCTCACCGGCCAGGTCGCCGACCAGGCCACCAAGGCGACCGCGGCCCGGGCTGCAGCGGCCGCGGTACCGGGCGCGATCATCGCGAACCAGTTCACGATCCCGCAGGCCGCGAAGCCGCCGATCAGCGAGGCCTGCCAGACCTTCGAGGCCCGGCTGGCTCAGCTGAGCACCAAGAACAAGATCGTCTTCCTGTCCGGCACCGCGATCGTCAACGACCCTTCCCGTCCTTCCGTACTACGCGCCGCCGCGCTCCTCAAGAGTTGTGAGACCGCCCGCGTCGAGATCGCCGGCTACACCGACAACCTGGGCAGTACCGCGAGCAGCCTCCCGCTCTCGCAGCAGCGCGCCGACGCGGTCAAGGCAGCACTGGTGAAGCTCGGCGTACCGTCTGACCGGATGACCAGCCGCGGGTACGGCGAAGCGAACCCAGTCGCCTCCAACGACACCGCCGCCGGCCGGGTAGCCAACCGCCGCGTAGAGATCCGGGTCCCGTAGCAGCCTCAGCCCAGCCAGGTGAGAGTTGGCCAGATCTGTTCCCAGCTGCGATTGAGGCCGCGGCAGAGCCAGATCGGGCGGTGCTGTTCAGCGTTCTTGAGCCCCACACTGTTGCTGGTCTCGCCGACAATGTTTGCCGACAGACAGTTCGCTTGCACCCAGTCCAGCGGCGTCCGGTCACGCTGCGACCCGAGCACAATCACCACGTCCGCACCTTCCGCCGGCCGTCCCCACCCGGCGTACGCGTTGTGACCGCTGTAAACCTGCGGTAGTCCGTACGCCGGGCCGTATCGCTCGAGCGCACCGGCCTCGCCATAGTTGCGCGTGACAACCACTGCTCGCTCACGCTCATCGGCCGGCAGCCCGTCGTACACAGCCTTCACCTCGGCCGTGAGTTCCGGCCAGCCAACCTGTTCGCGCGTGCCGCCGAAGTCGAGGTAGTGAACCAGCGGCACGTCAGTGATCGCTGCAACCGGGATCAGTGGCAGACCAGCCAGTCCGACAAGCACTGCTGAACCGGAGAACGCCCCGACCAGCACGCGTCGGCGTACGGCTGTAGTGAGCCAACGGTCGGTAGCTATAGCGCCTGCTGCCATCAGCGCCGGGTACGCGCCCGCTAGATAGAAGCCGTTGCCGCCGAGAACCAATAGCTCGATCGCCAGCGCCACGTAAGCGACACCGAACACCCGGAACGAGTTGCGACGCAGTAGCCGCACCAGACCGGCTATCCAGATCGGCACAAGGAGTGGACTGATCAGAACGAGTTGGAACGGGATGACTCCAAAGCGACCGCCTGCGACGACACGTCCCTGGATCGCTGCTGCCATGTCCAGTTGAGGGAAGCCGTTGGTCGCCTGCCAAACCAGGTTCGGCGCTGCGATGGCTAGGGCGGCTACTGCTCCGCCTAGAAGCCACTTGCTTCGCAGTGCCGAACGGGGTCCGGCTACCAGCAGACCGATGACGAGTGCGAGAGCAAGGAGGCCCAGGAGAGTCTTGTTGAGGAGACCGACACCGAGTACTACGCCGATGAGGAGCAGCAGGTACGCAGTACGGGTTCTGATGTAGCGCGCCAGTAACAAGGTCATCAGCGCGGCGAAGAAGAAGTCGGTGGTGTTGGTCATCAGCAGATGCCCGGCCATCAGGACCACTGCGGACGTGGAGATCGTCAGGGCGGCTATCACGCGAGCACGGCGCGAGGCGCCCATCTCGTGCGCGATGAGGATGACCAGAACGACCGACAAAGTGGTGAGGATCGTGGCAGGCAAGCGAAAGGCCCAGAGCGAGCCTGGTGAGATTGCGTCGCCTAGTGCTGCGAGCAGCGGGGTCAGCGGCGGTTGGTCGGGGTAGCCCCAGGCGAGGTGTTTGCCGCAAGCGAGGAAGTACAGCTCGTCGCGGTGGTAGCCGTACGCATTGCTCGTGACGGCCAGCACTACGAACACAGCGGCAACGATTGACGCTTCTCGCCAATAGCGGCGTTGCGGCGGTGTCTGTTGCTGCACAGGCCTGGGTGTCACTTGGGTCGTCATGCGATCACCTGCTCTGCCAGCCCGAGCCTGCTTGTCGGACCGAGCTTGCCGGTTCCGGCTATACGGATGCTGTATCGGTGGGTTGGCGTGCGGCAGCGACACGGCACGGAGTAATGTCCTCGCGCACGGCCCAAAGATTCCGTAGGGGACTCCATGAGTTGGCTGATCGCGCAGGTCTGGATCTTGCTTCTGGTTGCGTTCGTGCTGGGCAGTGCTGCGGCCTGGCTGGCGTTCCGGATCGCACCGCCACGGTTGAAGGGCGCTCGCCGATGAGCTGGCTCTTCCGCAACAACTGGCCGTGGTCACTGGTCGCCTTCATACTCGGCGCGATCATCACCTGGTTCCTGCTGGCCCGTCGCCAGGTCGTGGAAGCAGCACCAGTTCAAGAAGAAGAACAAAGAGAAGAAGTTCTGGTGGGCGTTGGTGCATATCAGGCTGAGCCTGAGCCCGCACCTGTCAGCCGACCGACGCCGGCGCCCGCGCCCGTCGTACCGGATCAGCCGGCGCCCGTCGTACCGGTAGCGCATTTCTCTCAGCGGATGGATGTCGGCGAAGCAGAAGCGCCGACATTGTTCGACGAGCCGCGTGGCGAAGTGCCACCCGGCCGGTACGGCGAAGGCTCGGCCGAGGCGGTGCCGCACCAGGGACCGCCGGACGGATTCACCATCAAGGGCAACGCCCAGTCGATGCTCTTCCACACCCCGGAATCCCCGTACTACGGCCGGACCAAGCCCGAGGTCTGGTTTCGCACCGAGGCCGACGCCGAACGCGCCGGATTCACCAAGTACGTCCGCAGACCCCGCAAGTCACCAGGCAACGCACCGGGCGCCGGAAAGTAACCTCCGAACCCCTCGGAAGCAACGCACGACACATCACGAAACGACCGCGGATAGGGCGATCAGGCCCCCATTTGCATGTACTGGCAAACGGGCGGCACACTGAGCCGAGCGCAGGCCAGGACCGCCATCCCCAGGCCGTGTTTCACAGCATGGAATCACCGGTCTGCCGCCGTCCCCTTTTGAGAAACCGTCTGACGGGTAAGGGAAAAGAGCAGCCCGGTTCAGACCCGAGGGATGACACCCATTGGAGGTGAGCGTGACCGACATGCTGCCGGAGCAGCACCACGGACTGACGAAGAGTGACCCGCTGTGGTTCAAGCGGGCGGTTTTCTACGAAGTTCTGGTGCGGTCCTTCAAGGACTCCAACGCCGACGGCATCGGCGACCTGCAAGGCCTGACCGAGAAACTCGACTATCTCGAGTGGCTCGGTGTCGATTGTCTGTGGTTGCCGCCGTTCTATCCCTCACCCCTGCGTGACGGCGGCTACGACATCTCCGACTACACGAACGTGATGCCCGAGGTCGGCACGATCGCCGACTTCGCCGCGTTCATGGACGCATGCCACGCGCGCGGAATGCGCGTGATCGTCGATTTCGTGATGAACCACACCTCGGACCAGCACCCCTGGTTCCAGGAGTCCCGGAGCAACCCGGACGGTCCGTACGGCGACTTCTACGTCTGGTCGGACACCGACGAGGCCTACGGCGACGCCCGGATCATCTTCGTCGACTCCGAGACGTCGAACTGGACCTGGGACCCGGTCCGCCAGCAGTACTTCTGGCACCGGTTCTACTCCAGCCAGCCGGACCTGAACTTCGAGAACCCGGCCGTCGGCGACGCGATGATCGAGGCGCTGAAGTTCTGGCTCGACCTCGGCATCGACGGCTTCCGGCTGGACGCGGTGCCCTACCTGTTCGAGGAGGAGGGCACCAACTGCGAGAACCTGCCGCGCACCCACGAGTTCCTCAAGCGGGTCCGCAAGGAGGTCGACGCGAACTACGAGGACCGCATCCTGCTCTGCGAGGCGAACCAGTGGCCGGCCGACGTGGTCGACTACTTCGGCGACCGGGAGTCCGGCGGGGACGAGTGCCAGATGGCGTTCCACTTCCCGGTGATGCCGCGGATCTTCATGGGGGTCCGGCGCGAGTCGCGGTTCCCGATCTCGGAGATCCTGGCCCAGACCCCGCAGATCCCGGACACCTGCCAGTGGGGCATCTTCCTGCGCAACCACGACGAGCTCACCCTCGAGATGGTCACCGACGAAGAGCGCGACTACATGTGGGGCGAGTACGCCCAGGACCCGCGGATGAAGGCCAACATCGGCATCCGCCGCCGGCTCGCGCCGTTGCTCGACAACGACGTGAACCGGATGGAGCTGTTCACCGCGATGCTGCTGTCGCTGCCCGGCTCGCCGATCCTGTACTACGGCGACGAGATCGGGATGGGCGACAACATCTGGCTCGGTGACCGCGACGGCGTCCGTACGCCGATGCAGTGGTCCCCGGACCGCAACGCCTCCTTCTCGACGGCCACCCCGGGCAAGCTCAGCCTGCCCGTCATCATGGATCCGGTCTACGGCTTCCAGGCGGTCAACGTCGAGGCCGAGATGGAGAACGCGTCGAGTCTGCTGCACTGGACCCGGCGGATGATCCAGACCCGCAAGCAGCACCCATGTTTCGGGATGGGTACTTTCACTGATCTAGGCGGTTCCAACCCGAGCGTGCTGTCGTACGTCCGTGAGTTCGGTGACGACGTCGTGCTGTGCGTGAACAACCTGTCACGTTTCCCGCAGCCGATCGAGCTGGACCTGCGGCAGTGGCAAGGTGTGGAACCGATCGAACTGCTCGGCGGGGTGCACTTCCCGACCATCGGCGAGCTGCCGTACCTGCTCACCCTGGGTGCGCACGGTTTCTACTGGTTCCGCCTACCGGTCAACCAGGCCAATCGTGAGGAGAGCTCTTCGTGACTTCCCATCTGGACCAGGTCCAGTCCTTCTGTGCCAACCAGCGATGGTTCTCAGAGAAGGGACACGACGTCCATGTCGATGCGATGGCCACCTCTGCCTGGCTGTCGGACGAGGGCGTCTGGCCTGCGGTCCGGATCGGGTTCGTCTACTGTGCCGGCCCGCCCGGTGCGGAGAACGCAATCCGGGTCTACCAGCTGCCGCTCAGCTACCACCAGTCGCCGCCCGACAACATGGGTCACGCGCTGGTCGGTGACTGGGAGGAGCAGGACCTGGGTGACACCAGGGTCTGGGTGTACGACGCGCTGCACGACAAGGAAGCGACGCCGTACTGGCTGGACGGGCTCACGCATGGCCGGACGCGTGACGGGCTGGAGTTCCATCCCGTCCACGCGCCGGAGCAGACTGTCGTCGTACCGGACGACGCGCAGTCGCTGGTGCTGACGGTCGAACAGAGCAACACGTCGCTGGTCTTCGGCGATACCGCCCTGCTGAAGGTGTTCCGCCGGCTCGAGCCCGGGAGCAATCCCGGGGTCGAGATCGAGTCGGCGCTCACCGAGGCGGGCTCCGAGCTGGTGCCCGCGGTGCTCGGGACGGCGCGTGGCTCCTGGCCGCGCGCCGGCGGCGGCACCGACTCCGGTGACCTGGCGATGATGACGGCGTTCCAGCGGAACGCGACCGACGGCTGGTCGTACGCGACCACCTCGGTGCGCGACCTGTACGCCGAAGCGGATCTGCACGCCGAAGAGGTCGGCGGCGACTTCGCTGGTGAGTCGCACCGACTCGGCGCGGCCACCGCCCAGGTGCATGCCGAGCTGGCCAAGGCGCTCGGCACCGACATCTGGGAACCGGCGCTGATGGTCGAGCACGCGGCCGCGATGAAGCGCCGCCTGGACAAAGCGGCCGCGGCGGTGCCCGAGCTCGCCGAGTTCGCGCCCGGGCTCAGCCGGGCCTTCGACGCGCTCGCGGCCTACGACGTACCGGTGACCGTCCAGCGGATCCACGGTGACTTCCACCTCGGTCAGGTGCTGCGCACGATCGAGGGCTGGAAGCTGATCGACTTCGAGGGCGAGCCGGCCAAGTCGCTGATCGAGCGGCGCGCGCTGGACACCCCGATCAAGGACATCGCCGGGATGCTGCGGTCGTTCGACTATGCGGCGCGCTCGTTGCTGGCCGACCACCAGGGTGACCAGCAGATCGCCTACCGGGCGGCCGAATGGTCGAACCGGAACCGGAAGGCCTTCTGCGACGGGTACGCCGAGGTGGCCGGCTCGGATCCGCGCGACCAGGGCGTGCTGCTGAGTGCGTTCCTGGCCGACAAGGTCATCTACGAGACGCTCTATGAGGCCCGCAACCGGCCGAGCTGGCTGCCGATCCCACTGGCGGCCGCGGCCCAGCTGAGCTTGGGTGCATAGGAAAAACTTCTCCTTCTACCCAAAATCTCAGCCAATAATCTCATCTGACGAAGAATTACAGAGCGTGGAACAGCCGCCACTGTAATACTTGCCGGTATGCCCCCCGCGCCGCAGCTAGAGGTCTCTGTCCTCGGCCCGCTCGCGGTGCGACTCGACGGTGCCGCGATCGCGGTCGATCGGCCGCTCGAGCGGGCTCTGCTGGTCCGGCTGGCGCTGGCCGGTGGCATGTCGGTTCCCGATCAGCGGCTGGCCGCCGACCTGTGGGGCGACGTCGACCTGGCCCGGCCGACCGAACGACTCCGGGTGCTTGCCTCCCGGCTACGTGCGGCTCTGAACTCCCCCGACGCGCTGACCCGCAGCAACGGCGGCTACGCCCTGTCCGCCCAGCTGAGCGATCTCGTCGCCGCCCGCGCCGCCGCGGAGCGGATGCATGCCGCCT
>NZ_JBEXSJ010000033.1:0-97462 GCF_040613535.1 Kribbella sp. NPDC006257 | reverse complement strand
CCGCGGACACTCCCGGAGAGATAGCCGGGGGCACGCTCACCCAGAGGGGTAGCCCGCGGACACTCCCGGAGAGATAGCCGGGGGCACGCTCACCCGGAGGGGTAGCCCGCGGACGGTCCCGGAGAGGTAGCCGGGGGCGGCTCGCCCCGGCTCGTCCGGCAGCTGAGCTAGCCCGGCGGACGGTCACCCCGAGGGGCCGGGCGGGCGCTCACCCGGAGGGGCGGCCAGGGCGGGCACTCACCCGGCCACTCCTCCGGAAGCGCCCGCCCGGCTCGTCCGGGAGCTGAGCTCCTGGTGGTGGTTGTCAGTGCGAGGTGGCTCGGCGGTACTTGTTGACGGCCAGCGGGGCGAAGATGCCGATGATTGCCGCGCACCAGATCAGGCTGAGCCAGACCGGGTGCTGAGCGGGGAAACCATCGGGGCTCGCGAACGGTGACGGGTTGCCGAACAGGTGCCGGCAAGCGGCGACGATGGAGGAGATCGGGTTCCACTCCGCGACCGATTGCAGCGCACCCGGCAGATTCGGCGTCGGCACGAACGCGTTCGACAGGAAGGTCAACGGGAACAGCCAGATCAGCCCCGCGGACGCAGCCACCTCCGGACCACCCACCGACAACCCGATCAGCGCGCCCACCCACAGCATCGCGAACGCGAACAGCAGCAGGATCGCGAACGCCGCCAGCGCCTGCCCGATCCCGTTGTGCCAGCGCCAGCCGACGATGAAGCCGCAGATCACCATCACCAGCATCACGAACGCGTTGAACACCACGTCGCCGATCACCCGCCCCGCGATCACCCCGGACCTTGCCATCGGCAACGACCGGAACCGGTCGATCAGCCCCTTGGACATGTCGTCGGCCAGCCCGACACTCGCCGACGCGACCGCGAACGCCATCGTCTGGGCGAAGATCCCGGACATCAGGAACTCGCGGTACGCCCGCGCACCGGGGAAGCCCGGGATCGGGATCGCGTTGCCGAACACGTAGGCGAACAGCAGCACGAACATGATCGGCTGGATCGTCGCGTAGATCAGCATGTCCGGCGTCCGCGGGATCCGTTTCAGGCTCCGCCAGGCGAGCACCCAGGCATCGGTCCAGGCCCGGTTGAACGGGCTCACCTTCGGCGTACCGGTGGTACTCATCACTGCCCCCTCTTCGGCCGGTCCTGCTGACCGGTCTGCTCGTCCTCGGCCGCGTGCCCGGTCAGCGAGAGGAACACGTCGTCCAGCGTCGGCCGCCGCAGGCCGATGTCGGCGATCCGGATGCCGGCGCCGTCGAGCGTGCGGATCGCCGACACCAGCGCGGTCGATCCGCCCGGCGCCGGCAGCGTGAGCCGCTTGTTGTGTTTGTCGAGCGTGGTCGCATCAGGATCGGTGACCTCGAGCGCGGCCGTCAGCAACTCGAGAGCGCGATAGGTCTCGTCGGGATCGTGGACGACGATCTCGATCCGCTCGCCGCCCACCTTCGCCTTCAACTCGTCCGCCGTACCGCGGGCGATCACCGAACCGTGGTCGACCACGGTGATGCTGTCGGCGAGCTCGTCGGCCTCCTCCAGGTACTGCGTGGTAAGCAGGATCGTGACGCCCTCGCTCACCCGGTCGCGGATGATCTGCCACAGATCCAGCCGGCTCCGCGGATCCAGCCCAGTGGTCGGCTCGTCCAGGAACAGCACCTTCGGATGCGCGATCAGCGAGCCGGCCAGGTCGAGTCGGCGCCGCATACCGCCGGAGTACGTCTTCAGGATCCGGTCGGCCGCCTCGGTCAGGTCGAAGATCTCCAGTAACTCGTCTGCCCGCTGCTTCGCCTGGCTGCTGCTGAGCCGGTAGAGCCGGCCGAACATCCACAGGTTCTCCCGGCCGGTGAGCAGCTCGTCGACCGCCGCGTACTGCCCGGAGAGGCCGACCAGCCCGCGCACGGTGTCCGCCTCCTTCACCACGTCGTGCCCGAGCACCCGGGCCGAGCCCGCGTCCGGAGCCATCAAGGTGGTGAGCACCCGGACCGCCGTCGTCTTCCCGGCGCCGTTGGGCCCGAGCAGGCCGAGCACACTGCCTTCAGGGACCTCCAGATCGATCCCGTCGAGCGCCTTGACCGTGTTCTTCCTGGACTTGAACGTCTTCACGAGGCCGGTCGCCTCGATTGCGGCCATCCGAGCCACCCACCCTTCCCAGAACTGTGATGCAGGTCATCCTGGCGGATCCCACCGACAGAACTCGACCGGTTTTGCCGCCACGCTCAAAGCTGAGTCCCCTAGACTCAACTTTGTTGACATTGAGTCGACAAGGCTCAACTTTGCGGCTTACGGTCGGCGGATGAAGCCCAGGATTCTGAGCCATCCCGACTTCCGCCGGTTGTGGACCGCTGACCTACTGAGCCAGCTCGGCAGTCGCCTGGCGACGTCGGCGGCGCCGCTGCTCGCAGTACTGACGCTGAATGCCACGACGCTCCAGGTGTCGCTGCTGCGGACATGTGAGACGGCTGCGTGGTTGCTGTTCGGCCTGTTCGCCGGTGCATGGGTAGACAGGGTCCGCTGCTTGCCGGTGCTCGTCTGGGCCGACATCGGCCGAGCGATCCTTTACGGCTCGATCCCGGTCGCGGCCTGGCTCGGCGTACTGGGCCTGACGCAGCTGTACGTCGTACTGGCGCTGTCCGGCCTTCTGACAGTCCTGTTCGATGTAGCGCACAGCTCCTACCCACCCAGGCTGCTCACGGCGGAGCAGCTACTACCGGCCAACGCGAAGCTGGCGGCCAATCACTCGGTTGCTGCGGTGATCGGAGCGGGCGCGGGTGGCTTCCTGGTCCAGTGGCTGACTGCCGCCGTCACACTCGGCTTCAACGCGCTCAGCTTTGTCTGGTCAGCACTGTGGCTCCGCTCAATCCGTACGCCGGAAAGCCGGCCGGTGCCCGCCGAGCGGCCGGATCTTCGGCGGGAGATCGGGGAAGGTCTGCGCTATGTGTTCCGGCATCCGTTGCTCAGGCCGATCACGCTGAACACGACCAGCACGTTCCTCTTCCAGTCCGCGAACGGTGCGGTGATGATCGTCTTCCTGGTCCGGGAGATCCACCTCTCCCCCAGCACGATCGGCCTGCTCAGCATGATCGGGTTGCTCGGGGCGCTCGCGGCGTCGTGGTTCACGGAACGGCTCAGCGACTGGCTCGGCGAGGCTCGCGCGTTGCTGCTGGCGAGCGTCGGACTCGGGATGGCGTTCCTGCTTCAGGCGTTGACGGGGCCTGGCTGGGGACTGCTCTGGTACGTCGGGTCGATGCTGCTCGCCGCGGTCTGCATCATCGTCTCCGCCATCCTCCAGTCGAGCATCCGGCAGCGCCTCACGCCGCCCGAACTCCAGGGTCGGGTCAGCGCAACCACCAGCTTCGTCGCCTGGGGAGTCGCCCCCATCGGCAGCCTCCTCGGCGGTGTCCTCGCCACCGCCTTCACCCTCCGCACCACCCTCTGGATCAGCGGCACCGGCGCCCTCCTCGGCGCCGCCTTCGTCGTCTTCTCCCCGCTTCGCACCCTCCGCACAATCCCCACGCCCCAACCCACCCCCTGAGCAGCCCCTGCGCTACCGCGGAGGTCAGGGGGCGCGCCACTGGCGCGATGTTCGTCCGCTGACGCCTTTTAAACGCGTCAGCGGACGAAAAGCGTGGCAGTGGGGGTTTAGTCGGAGGTGATCTGGGCGGAGCCGACCAGGACCTCTACGTCCAGGGCGGCTCGGCCGCGGCCGATTTCGACATCCTTCGACTGGCCGCTGACGGCGCCGGTCCAGGAGACGCGGCCGAGTTGGGCTTCGGTGTGCACGCGTACGTCGGAACCTCGGCGCAGGGTGACGTTGGCTGCACCGGACTCGACCCGGACCCGGGAGCGGCCCTTGGTGATCTGGGCGTCGAGGGTCGCCGTACCAGCCTGGACGAGCATGTCGATCGGGCCGTCGACGTCGGTGACCTTCGCAGTACCGGCGGTGACGCGGACGCGGGACAGGCCCGGGAGGCGTTCGGCGGTCACGCTGCCGCCGGTGACCTCGATCTCGACCTGGAGCATCGGGTTGACGCGGATCGACAACTCCTTGGCGAGGCCGTTCACGTGCGACTTGAGGTCGGTCGGGTTCCGCAACATGCTGAGTCCGTCGATGGAGACACCCATGTCGCCTTCACTGCTGATCGCGAGCGTGTCACCGTCGCGCTTGATCACATGCGGCCCGTCGACGGCGACACCGGTGACCGCCGGCTCCCCGATCAGCCGGACCCGCCGCCCGATCGCCCGAACAGTCACCCGCCGGACGCCGGGAGGCACAACCAGATCACTGTGCTGACTCTCCGCTTCCACCGGCGCATCATCCACAACACTGTCCTGCACCCGCTCCTCACTCACAGGTGCGCTCGGAGCAGTCGGCTCAGCAGGTGCGCTCGGAGCAGTCGGCTCAGCAGGTGCGCTCGGAGCAGAAGGCGGAGTTACCGCAGTTTCCGGGGAGTCGACCACCTCGGCCCAGACAGCGGCGGAAGGGGTGTCGGCGGGATCACCAGGGTCAGCCGGGTCGGCGGGAGCCGCAGGATCGGTGGTGGCGGACGGCGTACCGGAGTCGCCTGTGGTCGGCGTATCGGGGTCGCCTGGCGCGGTGGTCGGCGTGCCGGTTTCTGACTGGTCGGTTGCGGGTGGGGTGGCGTGGCGGGGGGTGGGGGTGGCGGCAGCGATCAGGGTCGCGGCTTCGTCGCTGGACAGGTGGCCCTTGGCGACCCGGTCGAGGATGTCCTTCACCCGGCGGTCGTAGTCGCTCTGATTGCTCTGATCGCTCATGCACCTACTTCAGCACCCGGACGGGTGCAAACCAATCGGGGATACCCCGGAACTCTCCCGTCCGACCCTGGGAAACAGCAGTGCGGGTCTCGGCGGAGTAGCCCGGGACCCGCACTGCGGTACCTATTTGAACGGCTCAGCTAGTGAGCCGGTTGTTTTCAAGCTGCCGGGGACATCTCTTCCTCGGCGAGTTCCTTCTGGACGGCGTCCAGCTCGGCTGCCTCGGTGACAGCGAGCGCACGCCGCGCCTTCAGGCCGCGGAGACCCAGCAGTCCGAGCAGCAGCCCCAGGATGGTGATCCCGGTGACGACGACCAGCGCCGGCTTGTACGCCGCCAGTACGCCGCTCGGCGAGGTGTCGCCGTGTGACTGGCTGCCGATGACCGCCGTCGTGATGGCGAGCACGATCGCGCCGCCGACCTGGCTGGAGGTGTTGAACAGGCCGGACGCGAGCCCCTGCTCGTTGTCGTCCACCCCGTTCGTGGCCTGCATGTTCAGCGCCGGGAAGGTGATCGCGAAGCCGAGACCGATCAGCACGATCGTCGGCAGCACGGTGGAGAGGTAGTTCGACTGCTCGCCGATCCGGATGAAGAGCGCGTAGCCGACCACGAAGAGCACCATGCCGGCCGCGACCATCCGCTCGGTACCGATCCGGTCGGCCAGCTTGCCCGCGTTCGGCGAGAGGAAGGCGACCAGCAGACCGGCCGGCAGGAAGCCGAGGGCGGTCTCCAGCGAGGACCAGCCGAGCATGTTCTGCAGGTACAGCGTGCCGATGAACTGGAACGACACATACGCGCCGAACACGGTCATGATGGCGAGGTTCGCCACCCGCAGGTTGCTCTTGCGCAGGATGCCGAGCCGGACCAGCGGGTGCTTGGTGTGCGTCTCGATCCAGACGAAGGCCGCCAGCAGCGCAGCCGCCAGAACGAAGAGTCCGATGGTGCGGAAGGAGGCCCAGCCGGCCCCCTCAGCGCCGACCACGGCGAACACGAGGCTGAGCATTCCGGCGGTGACCGTGACGGCACCAGGTACGTCGTACCCGCCGGTCTTCTCGTCCCGCGGGCTGTTCGGGATCAGCTTGAGCGCGAACAGCAGCACGATCAGAGCCACCGGGCCAGGCATCAGGAAGGTCCAGCGCCAGCCCACCTCGGTCAGCAGGCCACCGAGGATCAGGCCGAGCGAGAAGCCACTGGCGGCGCAGGTGGTGAAGATACTGAGCGCCCGGTTGCGGTCCGGACCCTCGTGGAAGGTGGTGGTGAGGATGGAGAGCGCGGCCGGCGCGGTGAACGCGGCGGCGATGCCCTTCACGAACCGCGCGCCGATGAGCAGTTCTGGGTTGGTCGCCAGCGAGCTCAGCATCGAGACCACGGCGAAGACGGCCAGCGCGATCAGGAAGACGCGCCGGCGGCCGAGCAGGTCGGCGGTGCGGCCACCCAGCAGCAGGAAGCCGCCGTAGCCGAGCACGTAACCGGTGACGACCCATTGCAGGGAGGACAGGGAGACGCCGAGGTCGGCGCCGATGGACGGAAGGGACATGCCGACCATGGACACGTCGAGGCCATCGAGGAAGATCACGCCGCAGACCACCAGGAGAGCGCCCCACAGGCGTGCATCCCAGGTCAGGCGGGTCGGAGGTACTTGCGTTGTCTGTGTCACGAGAAGAGAGCATTGCATGCATGTGCATCTAATGTCTAGGCATTAAATGCATTTGCATTGGATGCGTATGCATGATAACGTCCACGACATGACCGAGACGAAGGTCAGCGCTGGGACTGGTGAAATCAGCGCCGACGTCCGCGAGTGGCGCCAGATCCTGGCTCGCCACGCGGATCTCACCTGTGCGCTCGACCGTGAGCTGCAAGCCCGCCACGGCCTGGGTATGAGCGAGTACGAGGTGCTCGAGCGACTCGCCGAGCTCCCGGACCAGTCCGCGAAGGTCCAGAAGATCGCCGGTTCGGTGCATCTGAGCCAGAGCGCACTCTCCCGCGTGATTGGCCGGCTGGAGTCAGCCGGACTCGTCGAGCGGAACATGTGCCCCGAGGATCGGCGGGCGGTCAGCGTCTGCATGACGGCCAAGGGCTCACTGCTGCAGACCGAGGCACAGCCGACGCATCAGCGCGTCCTGGCGGAGCGACTGCACGCCCCGCTGGTGAAGTCCTGCGAACCGACAGCCTGATTCAAGCCGGTACGCCGAGCAGCCAGCCTCCTAGTTCAGCGTGTAGGTATACCCGTTCCCGATCAGGCTCGCGAGCACCCGTTCGCGGTGCTCGTCGCCCCGGGTCTCCAACTGCAGCGCAACCTCGACCTCATCAAGGTTCAGCGTCTCCGAGATGCGTTCATGCAGTACTTCGATGATGTTCGCCTCCACCTCGGCCAGCCGGGTCAGCAAGGTCGCGAGCCCTCCCGGAGTGTCCGGGATGCGCACGCGCAAGGAGAGGTACCGACCAGCGGCCGCCATACCGTGTCGTAGTACGCGCATCAACAGCAGCGGATCGATGTTGCCGCCGGACAGCACCACCACCAGCGGCGCCTTGAACCGCTTCGGGTTGTCCAGCACCGCGGCCACTCCGGCCGCACCAGCCGGCTCGACCACCAGCTTGGCGCGTTCCAGCACCAGCAAAAGGGCCTTGGACAACGAATCCTCGCCGACCGTCAGCACCTCGCTGACATGCCGCTGGATCGCCGCGAACGGAACCGTCCCCGGCAGCCCGACCGCGATGCCGTCGGCCATCGTCGCCATCTTCTCCAGCTGCACCGGTTCGCCGGCGAGCAGCGAGGCCGGGTACGCCGCGGCGCCCTTCGCCTGCACCCCGACGACCTCGATCGGCATCCCGTCGCGCTGCATCGCCGAGGCGATCCCGGCGATCAGTCCACCACCACCCGTCGGTACGACGACCGTCCGCACCTGCGGGCACTGCTCCACGATCTCCAGTCCCGTGGTCGCCTGCCCGGCGACGATATCCACGTGATCGAACGGGTGGATCAGGATCGCCCCGGTCTCCGCCTCGAACGCCCGGGCTGCCGTGAGGCAGTCGTCGATCGACGTCCCGACGAACCGGATGTCCGCCCCGTAAGCCCGCGTCGCCTTCTCCTTCGGGATCGGTGCTCCGTGCGGCATGAACACGGTCGCCTTGATCCCCAGCAACTGCGCGGCGAGAGCAACGCCTTGCGCATGGTTCCCGGCACTCGCGGCGACGACTCCACGTGCACGTTCCTTCTTGGAGAGCCGGGCCATCCGGACATACGCGCCACGTAGCTTGAACGAGCCGGTCCGCTGGAGGTTCTCGCACTTGAGGAAGACGTCACCACCGACGAGGTCGCTCAACCACCGCGAGTACTCCAGTGGCGTCGGCGCCACCACGTCATGCAGCAGGTCCGCTGCCCGGGCAATCTCCGCCGCACTGATCGTCACCCACTCACCCTACGACCGGCGAGGCCGCAATTCGGGTGTGGATTGGGTCCGACCGCATAGTGTCCTGGTGTGACCGTGACCGCCGTAGTGATCCGTCCGGAGGATCAAGCGATTCTCGTCCTTCCCTCCGGCCTCCCGCAGGCCGAGGTTGCCGACGAGTTCTGGTTCCCGGACGTCGCGGCACCGGTGCAGGCGCTGCGGGATCAGCACGGTATCGAGGCATACGTGTTGACGTGCCTCGACGAGGCGCCGAGCTACCTGATGATCAACGTCGGCGAGACGCCCGAGAACGCAAGCTGGGTGGCGGATTTCGACCATCCACTGGTCCTTGCCGCCCGCAACCACCTGGCACTGCCGATGGACGCCCGAGCGACGCCGGCCTGGACCAGACCCGGATGGTACGCCGAAGCCCTGCCTTGGATCGATGAGCACCTCGGCGCGCCGCGGACCGGCGTACCGGCTCAAGTTCGGTCGTGGGGGTTGTCGAACGTACTGCGGTGTCCCACCTCGAAGGGGGACGTGTATTTCAAGGCGATTGCCCATTCGAGCACGATCCGCCCGGTGAGCGACGACGCATTGCCGCTGCTCTTCGCGCACGAACCCAGACTGTTGCGCCACCTCGCCGACGAGCGGCCGGACCTCGTGCCCGAGCCGGTCGCGATCGACGACGCGCGGGCCTGGATGCTGCTCCCCGATCTCGGTCCGATGCTCGCCGCCGAAACCGACGTCGACGTCTGGATCCGGGCGATTCGCGGGCATGCGCAACTACAGCGCCGGTACGCCGACCAGCCGGACAAGTTGCTGGAATTCAGCTGCGTCGACCGGCGGCTCGGAGTACTGAAGGGTGAACTGGATCGGCTCGTCGGACCGAACCCCGCTACCGATCTCCTGGAACCGGACGAGCGGGCCGCGTTGCCGAAGCGGGCCGAACAGTTGCGGGAGGCAATCGACGAGCTCACCGCGATCGGCGTACCGGAGACGTTGCTGCACGGCGACCTGCACCCGCGCAACCTCGCCGTACGGGACGGCCACGTGATTGCGTTCGACTGGACCGATGCGGCGTTGGCGCATCCGTTCCTCGACCTGGTGACGTTCTTCGACAAGCGCTCGCCCGTGTCAATGGATCCGCGAGTGCGGGACGCCTATCTGGCCGAGTGGGAGGAGTACGCCTCACCGGCGGCCCGGCTCCGCGCGCTCGAGCTCGCGCAGGAGCTCGGCGCGCTGCACCAGGTGATGACGTCGCTGCACCTGGCCGACAACATCACAGGCCCGAGCAGCGCCTCGATGATCCGCGGCGCAACCTGGTGGCTACGCAGCCTCGTCACTTGAGCAGGAGCTTGCCGAGGCGGCGGGAGGCGACGTACATGCCGAGGGTGCCCATCGCGATCAGGTAGAGGGCGTTGGCGAACAGGGACCAGCTGACGGTTCCGGTCGCGAAGGCGCGTTCGAGTGCTACGCCCTGGTAGAGCGGGGTGATCTCGACCAGCCAGCGGATCCCGCCCGGGTAGGTCTCGACCGGGTAGAAGGTCGCCGAGAAGAGGAACATCGGCATCGTGGTGAGCTGGACGAACTCGAAATCCTGCCAGCTCCGCATGAACGTGGTCAGCGCCATCCCCGCACCGGCGAACGCGAATCCGATCAGCACCGAGGCGGGTAGTGCGAGCAAGGCCCACCACGAGTGGATCAGGCCCATCGCGAGCATCACCAGCAGGAACATCGCCGAATAGCAGGCACCGCGCAACAGGGCCCAGGTCACCTCGCCGGTCGCCACGTCCCACGGCCGCAACGGAGTCGCCAGCATCGAGTCGTACAGCCGGGCGTACTTCATCCGGAAGAAGATGTTGTACGTCGAGTCGAAGACGGCACCGTTCATCGCCGAGCTCGCGAGCATCGCGGGTGCCACGAAGGCGGCGTACCCGATCACCGTGCCGTCGGCCAGGGTGAAGTCGCCGACCAGTTTGGCGACGCCGATGCCGATCGAGAGCAGGTAGAAGACCGGCTCGAAGAAGCCGGAGACGAAGACGATCCAGGTTCGCCGGTAGACCAGGAGGTTCCGCTCGACGATCTGCCGGCCGTTGCCGGGACGACGGATCGGAACCGGGAGCACCCGGGCGGTGAGAGTCGCCATCAGCTGATCAACCTCCGGGTGATACCGCGGACCGCGAACCAGGTGCCGATCCCGAACCAGGCGGCGAGGTAGGCGAGATTGCCGAGGGCGGGCCAGAGCTCGACGGTGTTGAGGCTCAGGTCTCGGGACAGCTCGACGCCGTGCCACAGCGGGCTCAGGTACGCCAGCCACTCGATCCAGTCCGGCAACTGCGAGACCGGGAAGAACGCGCCGGAGAACAGGAAGGCCGGGATCACGCCGAAACGGAAGATCATCGCGAAGCCGGAGTCGTTCTGCAGCGTCGTCGCGACCGCGCAGACCGGCGCCGAGGCGGCCATCCCGACCAGCAGCACGACCGGCAACGCCATCAGCCCGAGCGGTGACTTCAGACCACCGAAGAAGGCGATCACGACCAGGAACACCGTGCAGGTGGTGAGCACCCGGAAGGCGATGAAGGCGAGCTGCCCGTACATCACGTCGGCGGGACGCAGTGGCGTGGCGATCATCGAGAAGTAGAACTTCTGCCACTTGAGCCCACTCATCACCGGGTACGTCGACTCGGCGACCGCGATCTGCAGGGCGGTCGAAGCCAGCAGACCGGGCGCGATGAACTGCAGGTAGCTGATCCCACCGAGTGCCCCGGTGCCGTTGGCGTCGACGAAGGACCCGAGGCCGATACCCATCGCGGCCAGGTAGAGCAAGGGCAGCAGGAAGCTGCTGACCAGGCTGCCCTTCCAGGTCCGCTTGTAGACGGTGACCCAGTAGTCGAACTGTCTCCGCCCGTTCTCGAGCGCGACGGTGGCCATCAGTCCACCAGCGTCCGGCCGGTCAGCCGCAGGAACACGTCCTCGAGCGTCGACCGGCGGACCAGTACCGCGGCCGGCTGCAACCCGCGCTCATGCACGGCCGCGACCGTCCGCTCACCGTCGTCGGTGTAGAGCAGCAAACGGTCGGGCAGTACTTCGATGCGCTGAGCCAGGTCCTCGACCTTGCCGGCCAGTGCGTCGTGATCCGCGAACATCACCTCGGGACCGAACCGCAGCTCGGTCACCTCACGGGTCGAGTAGTCCCGGATGAGCTCCGCCGGTGACCCCTCGGCCGCGATCAGCCCGCCGTCCATCACGACCAGCCGGTCGCACAACTGCTCGGCCTCGTCCATGTAGTGCGTGGTGATGATCAGCGTGACGCCCTCCTGCTTCAACCGGAACAGCTTGTCCCAGAGCAGGTGTCGCGCCTGCGGGTCCAGGCCGGTCGTCGGCTCGTCGAGCAGCAGCAGGTCGGGCTTGCTCACCAGCGACCGCGCGATCGTCAGCCGCCGCTTCATCCCGCCGGACAGCTCGTCGACCTTCACCTTCGCCTTGTCCGTCAACGCGACGAACTCGAGCAGCTCGGCGGCCCGCTCCCGGCACTCGGCCCGGCTGAGCCCGAAGTACCGGCCGTAGACGGTCAGGTTCTCCTGGACGGACAGCTCGGTGTCCAGCGTGTCGTCCTGCGGGCAGACTCCGATCCGGGCCCGCACGCCCGGTCCGTCCGTCGCCGGATCCAGCCCGAGGATCCGCAACACTCCCCCACTCACCGGCGAGACGGCCCCGATCATCCGCATGGTGGAGGACTTCCCCGCGCCGTTGGGCCCGAGGAACCCGAAGGCCTCGCCCTTCCACACGTCCAGATCAATGCCCGCGACGGCCTCGAAGTCGCCGTACGACTTCCGCAGCCCCCGCGCATGAACCAGCGCCTCCACCTGTCCCGTCACATCTCAGACCCTAGACGCCCCTCCAGACAGTTTCTTCTGGATTAGCCGCGGCCGGCGTACGGCATCCCGGCGGCCATCACCATCAGGGTCGGGACGGCGACCGAGGTGGGCAGCTGGGCGATCTGGACCACGAAGGCAGCCACCGTGCGCGGGTCGAAGGTGGGCTCGACTTTGATGGTGCCGTCGGGCTGGAGGGCGCCCTGTTCCATCCGTTCGGTCATCGCGGTGGCTGCGTTGCCGATGTCGATCTGCGTCGCCGTGATGCCGTGCGGGCGGCCTTCCAGTTCGAGGCTTTTGGTCAGCCCCGAGATGGCGTGCTTCGAAGCGGTGTAGGCGATCGCCTGCGGACGCGGCACGTGCGCGGAGATCGAGCCGTTGTTGATGATGCGACCACCGGAAGGGTCCTGCCGAAGCATCAACGCGTAGGCGGCCTGGGCACACAGGAAGGAGCCGGTCAGATTGGTGTCGACCACAGCCCGCCAGTCGTCCTCGGAGACATCCTCGATCGGCGCGGCCGGCATACCGGTGCCCGCGTTGTTCACCAGCAGATCGATGCGCTCCAGGGAAGAGAAGAACTCCCGTACTGCGGACCCGTCGGTCACATCCAGTACGGCGGCTCGCACCGTCCCGACTCCCGCGGCACCCACCGCCGCCACCTGCTGACCGGTCACGGCGGTCTCCGCCAGCTTCCCCAGCGTCCGCCCGGTCACCGTCACGTCGAAGCCGACCGCGGCCAGCGCCAGCGCCATCTCCCGCCCGAGTCCGGACCCACCACCCGTGACCACCGCCACCTGCTGCATGCGTTTCCTCCAGTCTGGGGATAGGCCCATTGAACCGTGCTGACTCTCCGCGACCACATTGCTACACCTAGTAAATGAGTTGCCACTCACCCCGCAAAGACGGAAACTCATTTGCGTGTATCACGCAAGTATGTATATGCTTGCACCATGCATGTAAATGATCCGTATGCTCCGCAGACTCCCGTCGAGGGCGTGCTGCACGCATTCACGCGGATCGGTCGCCGGCTGAAGGCCAAGCAACCCGGCGACACGATCGACCACAGCGCCCACCTGGTGCTGTTCGTGCTGCGGTGCAACGGCGCGCTGCGGTTGTCCGACCTGGCCGCCCGGATGGAGATCGACGCGTCGACCGCCAGCCGGCATGTCCGGGCCCTGGAGCAAGCAGGCCTGATCCAGCGGTCGGTCGATCCCGACGACGGCCGCGCCTTCCGGGTCGAGCTGACCGAGCAGGGCACGGCCGAGTGGGAAACCGCTGCGAAGCGGCGGATGGAGTTGCTGACCCAGGCCATGGAGGGCTGGACCGACTCCGATATCGAGACTTTCGAGAAGTTGATGACCCGGTTCGCGGACGGGGTCACCAGCATCGTCGACGCGCGCGGCGGCGACGGCAAGGCCTGGGCCGACAAGGGCTGGGCCGCGGCGGCAGCAGCGGCAGCGCACCAGAACACCGAGAAGAACGTGGAGAAGACCCGATGAGCACCACCGAGCCGGCTACGCCTGGCGGCGCGTCCCCAGCGCCCGACGCACCAACCTATCTGTCCCACCGCAACATCCTGATCATTCTCGGCGGCCTGATGGCCGGCATGTTCCTGGCCGCGCTCGACCAGAGCATCGTCGGTACGGCGCTGCCGCAGATCGTCAGTGAGTTCAACAGCCTGGACAAGCTGTCCTGGGTCGTCACGGCCTACCTGCTGACCTCGACCGCCTCCACTCCGCTGTGGGGCAAGATCTCCGACCTGTACGGCCGCCGCCCGCTGTTCATCGCGGCGATCGTCACCTTCCTCGGCGGCTCGGTGCTGTCCGCACTGGCGCAGAACATCGAGCAGCTGATCGGCTTCCGGGCCGTCCAGGGTCTTGGTGCCGGTGGTCTGATGTCGCTCGCGTTCGCCACCATCGGCGACGTGATCCCGCCGCGCGAGCGCGGTAAGTACATGGGGTACTTCGGTGCCGTCTTCGGTCTGTCCTCGGTGGCCGGCCCGCTGCTCGGCGGTCTGCTCACCGACGGTCCCGGCTGGCGCTGGATCTTCTGGATCAACCTGCCGATCGGCCTGGTCGCGCTCGGCATCGTGGCGGCCGTCCTCAAGCTGCCGCACGTGAAGCGCAGCCACAAGATCGACTACCTGGGTGCTGCGATCGTCACCGGCGCCGTCACCTCGCTGCTGCTGGCCGTCTCCTGGAGCGGCCCGACCAACGGCTGGGGCAACGGAACCACGATCGCCCTGCTCGCCGGCGCGGTCGTCCTGGCCGTCGCCTTCGTCCTGGTCGAGCTGCGGGTCTCCGAGCCGATCATCCCGATGGACCTGTTCAAGGGCCGCATCTTCTCCGGGTACGCCGGGTATGCGTTCCTGCTCGGTTTCGCGATGTTCGGCGCGCTGATCTTCCTGCCGCTCTACCTGCAGGCGGTCAAGGACCTGTCCCCGACCCGGTCGGGCCTGGCCCTGCTGCCGATGATCGTCGGCATCTTCTCCGCCTCGATCCCGAGCGGTCAGCTGATGAGCAAGACCGGTCGCTACAAGATCTACCCGATGATCTCGGCGGTCCTGGTCGGCGGCGCGATGGTGCTGCTGTCCACGATCGGCCTGCACACGCCGTACTGGCACCTGGCGATCTACATGTTCATCATGGGTGCCGGTCTGGGTCTGTCGATGCAGATCACCGTCACGGCCGCGCAGAACAGCGTGCCCCGGCAGCACATGGGCACCGCGACCTCGACGATGACCTTCTTCCGCTCGATGGGTGGCGCGATCGGTACGGCCGTGTACGGCGCGGTGCTGACCAGCCGGCTGAAGGTGCACCTGGGCGACATCGTCCCGGCCACGGCGCAGAACATGGTCGAGCCGCTCGCCAAGGCAGCCAACAGCGTGCAGGCACTGCACGGCCTGAAGGAGCCGATGAAGGGCTGGGCGCTGTCCGGTCTGGTCAACGCGATGGACGACGTGTTCCTGGTCTCGCTGCCGTTCCTGGCGATCGCCCTGATCCTGGCGGTCATCACCCCGGAGCAGCGGCTGGCCGGCCGCAACGACGGCCCGAAGTCCGAGGAAGAGCAGAACGCCGAGCTGGAAGCGGCAGCCTCCTCGATGGGCTGATCCACTGCAACAACAGCCGCCCCCGGGATTCCCGGGGGCGGCTGCTTCTATTCTGCGGTCTCGGACGGACCGGCGGCCGGCTGTGGTCTACGGCGTGGCAGCGGTGGCAGCGGTCTGGGTGGTTCGGGATCGACGTCGTTGCCGGCCAGATGATTCACGATCGTATTCAGCACAGCAGCGGTCGGTACGGCGACCAGCGCACCGACGATCCCCGCGATGACCACCCCGGTGGCGATCGAGAGGATCACCGCCAGCGGATGCACACTCACCGCACGCCCGAGCAGGAACGGCTGCAGCACGTGCGCTTCGACCTGCTGGACGCCGATCACCACGGCCAGCATGATGATCGCGACAACGGGGCCCTTGGCAACCAGTGCGACCAGTACCGCGACGATGCCGCTGACGAACGCACCGACCACCGGGACGAACGCGCCGACGAAAACCAGGATTCCGATCGCGCTGACCAACGGCAGGCCGAGGACCGCGGCACCGATCGAGATGCCGATCGCGTCGACCGCGGCGACGATGATGGTCGCCCGGACGAACGCGGTCAGCGAGACCCAGGCCTTCCGGCCGGACGAGTCGGCCTTCTCCCGGGCCTGCAACGGGAACAGCCGGACCAGCCAGGCCCAGATCTGGGGTCCTTGGTAGAGGAAGAAGAACAAGCAGAACAGCGAGATGAAGAGCCCGGCGACGACGTGCGTGGCCGTCGTACCGACTTCGGCCGCTCGCTGGCCGAGTGCACCGCCCTGCATCACGGTGTCCTTCAGCTTGTTCAGCGAGTCCGTGATGTCCTTGTCGGTGACGTCCAGGTTGATCTTGGCCAGGTCGCGCAGCTTCTGCACACCTTCGCCGACCTGCGTCGACAGACTGTCGAACTGGGTCGCGATCTGGGTGCCGACCAGCGTCAGCAGTCCGGCGACGAGCGCGATCGTGCCGATCACGGTGAGACCCGCCGCGGGTCCACGCGGCACCCGGGCGCGTTGCAGGGCGTTGGTGACCGGGACCAGCAGGGCGGTCAGCAGGACCCCGACAGTCACCGGGATGACGACCTCGGACAGGTACTGCAGCCCGTAGCCGATCACCACAACCGCAGCGACGACCACGAGGAACCGCCAGGCCCAGGCACTCGCGATCTGCATCCCGGCCGTCACCCCGACATCGACAGGTCCCCGGCTAGAAGGCATCACGACCCCGGCTTCGTCCTCCGGTACGACGGTGCCACTAACCCCTTCAGCCGCCTCGTTGTCCGCGACCGGACTTTCCTTGTCCCGCCCGACGTCCGGCACTCCGGCCGAGTCGTCCCGCCGATCATTCGGCTCGTCGGCCGAGTCGTCCCGCCCCACCGGCTCGTCCGGCTTACTCATGACACCTCCGGGTCTCGAATCTCCTTGAGACTAGTGCCCGCTCCCCAGGGTTCCATGAATCTCCGAGCCCACTCGCCGTGCCAGGCCTTCCGCCGCTACCGGCGCAACGTCAGCCAACAGGCCGACCCCGGCCAGCACGTAGTCCGTGTCCACACAGGTCCTAGCTCCCGAAGGCACCAGCCAGCCTTCTTCCTGAGCACCTGCCGCGACCGCGCCGAGCACCCGCGCCGCGAGCTCGGGACCGTTGTGCCGCAGCACTCCCCCGGACCCGACCAGCAGATCCACCTCGCGCAGATCCTTCCCGGACCGCTCGATCACCCGCCCACCCGGCCCGAACACCACCCGCTGCCGCCCGGCATGCCGCCGCAACGCCACCGTCACCGCGACGCCGGCCAGAGTTTCGTCGTACGCCGTCTCGTCGGCCGAACCCGGCAGGAAAGACGGATCGTCATGTCGCCTCGAGGCCGCGTCCCGGAGTACCGGATCGTCGGGAATCAACCCGGCCTCGATCCCCGCGGCGACCACCGGTACTGCGCTCCACCGCATCCCGAGATCGCCTTCGACCGTCCGCGTCACCGGGTGCGTGGCGACCACTTCGCGACCCAGTTTCGCGTCTTCCGGGTCGAGTTCGATCACCGAATGAACGTCGGTCGTCGCGCCACCGATGTCCACCACGGCCACATCGCCGTGCAGCGATGCGAGCACTTCGACACCCCGTAGTACGACATCCGGCGTGGCGGCGCGGACCATCCGGGCGAACCCGGGATCGCGGGACAGGTTCTTCCCACCGATGACGTGGGCCAGGAACATCTCCCGGATCGCCGCCCGCGCGCTGTCCGGCGCGAACACCCCGATCTCCGGTACGACGTTGTCCGCAAAGACATGCGGCACCGCAGCCTCGGCCAGCAGCGCCCCGATCGCCTCCTGCGCCTCGATGTTGCCAGCAGCAACCACAGGACGCCGCCACTTGTACTTCGCGAGCACGGCTGCCGCGTTCTCCAGTACGGCGGAGTTGCCGCCGTCCGTGCCGCCGAGCAGCAGGACCACATCAGGTCGCTCGGCCCGCAACGCTTTCAGGGAAGTTGCCGTCAGCCCATTGTTGACGACGGCAACTACCCGGCCGCCGCTCGACAACGCGACGCGACGGCCCGCTTCGGCGGTGACGAGCTCTTCGTTGCCGACGACACCGATTCGGAGACCACCGCCCGCGCTGGAACATGCCAGTACCTCGGCTTTGGCAAGGCTCTTGTCGACGGCAAGCAACGCAGTACGGCAGGCCTGATAGCCGTCCAGGACGTCGGTGTCGACCGTGGTGCGGTGTTCGGCCCGGGCGATCAGCTCGCCCGAGCCGGCGTCCACCGCGATCGCCTTCGTGAAGGTCGACCCGAAGTCGACCGCCACAAATGCGGGCACTTAAGACATCGCGCGGTCGAGGTCCGCGAGGAGGTCGTCGATGGTCTCGATGCCGACGCTGAGCCGGATCAGGTCCGCGGGGACCTCCAGCGGCGTACCGGCGACCGAGGCGTGCGTCATCTTGCCCGGGTGCTCGATCAGCGACTCGACGCCGCCGAGCGACTCGCCCAGAGTGAAGACCTCGGCCTTGTTGCAGATGTCCAGCGCCTGCGCCTCGCCACCAGTCACCCGGAAGGAGACGATCCCGCCGAACCGCTTCATCTGCTTGGCCGCGGTCTCGTGACCGGGGTGGCCGTCGATGCCCGGGTAGAGCACCGAGCTGACGCTCTTGTGCCGCTGCAGGAACTCGACGACCTTCTCCGCGTTGTCGCTGTGCCGGTCCATCCGGACGCCGAGGGTCTTGATACCGCGCAGCACCAGCCAGGAGTCGAACGGGCCGGCGACGGCACCGATCGCGTTCTGGTGGAAGGCGATCTTCTCGATCAGCTCCGCGTCCCGGACGATCAGCGCACCGCCGACGACGTCCGAGTGACCACCCATGTACTTCGTGGTCGAGTGCACGACGATGTCGGCGCCGAGCTCCAGCGGCTGCTGCAGGTACGGCGAGGCGAAGGTGTTGTCCACCACGAGCAGCGCACCGGCGTCGTGCGCGATCTGCGCCACGATGGCGATGTCGGCCACGTTCAGCAGCGGGTTGGTCGGCGTCTCCAGCCAGACGATCTTGGTCTTGCCCGGGCGGATCGCGGCCCGGATCGCCTCCGGGTGCGTGACGGCGGCCGGGGTCATCTCGACTCCCCAGTTGCCGAGCACCTTCGAGAACAGCCGGAACGTGCCGCCGTACGCGTCGTCGGGGAAGACCACGTGGTCACCCGGCACGCAGAGCGAGCGGATCAGGGTGTCCTCGGCGGCCAGGCCGCTGGCGAACGCGAATCCCCGGGTGCCGGCTTCGATCGCGGCCAGACACTCCTCGAGCGCGGTCCGGGTCGGGTTGGCCGACCGGGAGTACTCGTAGCCGTTGCGCAGCCCGCCGACGCCGTCCTGCTTGTAGGTGCTGGTCGCGTAGATCGGCGGCACCACCGAGCCGGTGGTCGGGTCGGGCTCGTTCCCGGCATGGATGGCGAGCGTCTCGAATCCGTAGGAGTGTTCGTTGATCACCGGACCAGCGTACGGCCTGGTCTGATCGATGCCGTCCGGGCCTCCCGTTCCGTGGACGGAGGACGCAAGATCGTCAGCGCTCACTCGCCGTGGCCAATCTGACGGTGAAGATCGGCAGCAGGAAGTGGACGAGCGGGCCGATGGCCAGGGCGTAGGCGACGGTTCCGAAGCCGACGACTCCGCCGAGTAGCCAGCCGATCGCGAGGACGGTGACCTCGAGCGTGGTTCGCACCAGGCGCACGCTCAGCCCGGTACGCCGTACGAGGCCTGTCATCAGCCCGTCGCGCGGACCCGGGCCGAACTGCGCACCGATGTACAGCGCACCGGCCAGCGCGTTCACCACGATCCCACTCGCCATGAAGACGATCCGCAGCCAGAGCGCGTCCGGGCGGTCCACCGTCGACAGGGTCAGATCCGTCACCAGCCCGATCACGATGGCGTTGCTGATCGTGCCGAGCCCCGGCCATTGCCGCAGCGGGATCCAGGCGAGGAGTACGACGAAGCTCATCGCGATCACCACGGTCCCGAAGCTGACGTCGAGGTGCTTGGTGATGCCGGAGTGCAGGACGTCCCACGGGTCGAGGCCGAGGTTGCCCTGGATCATCAGGCCCATCGACGCGCCGTACAGAGTGAGGCCCAGGTAGAGCTGGACGAGTCGGCGCGGCAGCCGGCCTGCCTTGAGTTGCTGGATCGGATTGAGCAGGGCCAGGGAGCGTGGGGCTTCGACGGTGGCGGTCACACGGGCAAGTCTGCGGCCGATTGGCCTGGTGTTCGATAGCCAATTGGGTAATAGTGGACTGCATGACAGGGCAACATCTTCCGGCAAGCACCCTTTCCGGCCTGCTCGGTGGCTGGTCGGACGCCGGCGGACCGGCGTACCGGAGCCTGGCCGAGCGGCTCCGGCTGCTGATCGCGGACGGCCGGATCATGCCCGGCGCGCGGGTGCCGAGCGAACGCGAGCTGACCGACGCCCTCGGGGTCAGCCGGACCACCGTCGCCTCGGCATACCGGGAACTGCGTGATCGCGGCTACCTCACCAGCCGGCGCGGATCGGGCAGCGTGACGTCACTGCCGTCGAAGGTCGAACCGGAGCTCGGCCGGCATCACGCGCCGGGGATCGACACGGACGGGCTCTACGACTTCACCTGCGCAGCGTCGCCCGCCGTACCGGGGATCAGTACGGCGGTCGCCGAGGCGCTCGAGGATCTGCCGCGGCATCTGGCGACGCCGGGCTATCACCCGCAGGGGTTGCCCGAGTTGCGGGCGGCGATCGCGGCGTCGTACGAGGCGCGCGGGCTGCCGACGTCGGCGGACCAGATCATCATCACGGCCGGCGCGCTGGCCGCGACCTCGATCGTGGTCCGGGCGATGACGCAGATCGGCGACCGGGTGCTGACCGAGAGCCCGACCCATCCGAACTCGGTGGACGCCATCCGGCGCAGCGGTTGCCGGGTGGTCGCGGTACCGATGAGTCCGGGCGGCTGGGACCTTCCTTTGCTGGAGGCAACGATTCGGCAGACGTCGCCGCGGGCGGCCTGGATGGTGGTCGACTTCCAGAATCCGACTGGGTGGTTGATGTCTGCAGCGGATCGGCAGCGGTTGGCGATCGCGTTCGCCCGGGCCCGGACTACGGCGATCATCGACGAGACGCTTTTCGAGTTGGCGCTGGACGGGCAGGAGATGCCGCCACCGTTCGCTTCGTTCGATCCGGCTGGGGTGATCACGATCGGGTCGGTGAGCAAGTCGTTCTGGGGTGGGCTGCGGATCGGGTGGATCCGGTCGCCTGAGGCGCTCGTCTCGCGGATCCTCGATGCGCGCGGATCGCTGGATCTGGGGGCGCCGGTGCTGGAGCAGCTCGTGGTGTGCCGGTTGCTGGCGGATCGTGTTGGGGTGCTGGCTGAGCGGCGTCTTGGGCTGGCTTTGCAGCGGGATGCGTTGGCTGCAGCTTTGCGATCCGAGTTGCCTTCGTGGCGGTTCGAAGTACCGGGTGGTGGGTTGTCGTTGTGGTGCGAATTGCCTTCGCCGGTCGGATCGAGCTTGGTGGGGGTTGCCCAGCGGAACGGCGTACTGGTGGTGGCAGGGGCGCGGTTCTCGCCGGATGGTGGGCTGGAGAGTTTTCTGCGGTTGCCGTACACGCTCGACCCGGACACGCTGCGCGACGCAGTACGGCGGCTTGCTTCGTCGTACGCCGGACTCGAGGCGGCGGCACCAGTACGGCGTACGGCGATGATCGCCTGAGCTCCCCCGGCGACTCGCTTGCGCCCGGGCGATCCTCTCGAACTGCGCCGGATCGCGTGAGCGAGCCGTAATCGGTCGGGGGAAGGTTCGCCTCCGTCGGGGCGTTGAGCCAGTATGTAAGTCACTCTGCGAGAGGCGTGAGATGTCGTTCTTCAAGCGCAACACAGCACTGGTCGAGCCCTCGGCCGCGCTGCCCGGCCGGCAGGACCCCGGCTACGCCGTACCGGCGGAGAACATCGTGCTCGGTACGCCGCAGACCGCACCCGCTCCTGCCGGTTTCGAGGAGGTCTGGTTCGGTACCGGCTGCTTCTGGGGCACCGAGGAGATCTTCTGGCAGCAGCCGGGCGTGTACACCACGGCCGTCGGCTACGCGGGTGGGTACACCCCGAACCCGTCGTACGAGGAAGTCTGCACCGGGCGCACCGGCCACACCGAGGCGGTCCGCGTCGTCTACGACCCGGCCAAGACCACCTTCACCGACCTGCTGAAGGTCTTCTGGGAGACGCACGACCCGACGCAGGGAATGCGCCAGGGCAACGACCTCGGCTCGCAGTACCGGTCGGCCGTCTACTACACCACCGACGCCCAGCGCGCCGAGGCCGAACGCACCCGCGACCTCTACGCCCCCGTCATCAAACCCCTCGGCTACGGCGACATCACCACCGAGATCGCCCCCCTCACCACCTACTACTACGCCGAGGCCTACCACCAGCAGTACTTGTCCCCCTCGAAGAACCCAAACGGCTACAGATGTCACAGCAACACCGGGGTCCCGTTCCCGTCAGACGATGATGTGAACTAGCTAGCGACTGTCGCAGTCGAGACCCTCAATCTCGACTGCGACGGCTTCGGTCGGCCCGTCAATACACGGTCTAAGACTCAATCTCTCCCTTGTATGCAAGGCGACCGATGCGAACAGCTGTCCTCAGCCGGCCCCACAACCCGCGTTCGCCTACGTCTGCGGGCCAAAGAGCAACGTTGTCCTGCAGCGTCCCGTGAGGATGTGAGGCCGAAACGATACGAGCCGAGCGCGGAACCTTTTTCAGGATGATTCGGCGCTCCGCCGGGAACAGCACGTAGCCCTGGCGATGGCTAGTGCCGTGGCCAGGACCGTCCCTCCAGGAGATCATCAGCTGTACGACGCCGTTCATGGTGAGTGCATCTAGCGGCACATCGGCCGACGACAAGAGAGCACCAACCCAATGCGTCCGTGGTCCCTCACTGCCGTCGGGCTGCCTGAACGATGCTCGCATTCCGCCATCAGCCATGTAGATGCAGACGTCGCGAGCCTCGCCGGATCCCGTGTTCGTTATTGAGATCGGCAACCGGTACATCGTGACAACCGAGGCGCTCGGTTCTTCTTGGCCATCCCAGTCCGGGTGCACCTGTATGCGCGCCCGCGGACGCCCCCGGAACCAATTGACGAGCCAACCACACGCTGACAGAACGGCCACTGCGTTCGTGAAGATCCACAGGTACGGCGGAGCATCGCTAGGAACCATGATCGGACTCTAGACAGTCGAGCGCGGCGTGGGAGTTTCAACATGCCAGATCCGCCCACCTCTGGCCTGAAGTTGCAGTGCTGGGCGCTCGCGAGTGTCTATGCTCGCCACACCAATTCCAGTAGGTCGGGATTGAACGGTGCTCGACCGCGTCCCCTAGGACCGACCGGATGGATCACTACTGCATGTAGAGCCTCCTTGACCATCGCCCGCTTTTGGGAGATGTCGAGCTGACCGCCGTACCAGCGAAGTCTGATATTGGACATGTCCGACTGCGCTCGGATCACCGACGCTGCATGGCGTGCCTCGTCGTTAGCAGCGGCCATGGCAGGTCACAGCGCCGGCATGCACGCGGTGACAGCCAGCGGGCAGAACGTGCGGGATCCCAGGTGCACCGAACCTCTGTACTTCAGACCGCGCGCCAGACCGAGCAGGACACCATTTCCCATAGCTCGGAAGCTGATTCTGTCGCGGTCGAGGTATCGCCTACCACAACTTCAACGCGTGGTGGCTCGAGTCCAATGCCTTCCGTGCTCCGAGCAAACCAATCCTGTACCACCACACGCGCTACATTCACCGATCAATACTCCCGACTTACCATATCCTGCACAATCATGGCACCACCGAAGGTATGCGTGACATTTATGACACGAATGTCCGGCTGATCTCTGATTAGTGCGTCTGCTTTCCAACACTTTAAGGTTCGCCGCCGCGTCGGTACTGACATCGAAATGCCCAGAGTCGATGGCGAATTGGTACGCCACCCGCGCCCCCCTAACCTCGCCAATCTCGCTAAGCAGCACCCCGAGATTGAAGGCACCACGCGGCGCTGCATCTACATGCCCAGAATTGATCGCTAACTGATACGCCGCCCGGGCCCCACCCACGTCCCCTTTGTCTCGAAGGAGCAGTGTTCCAAGATTAATGGATGCCATTGGGGCGGCGTCGGCATGTCCAGACTCGATGGCCCTTTGGTACATCGCCAGCGCCCCCTCTAAGTCACCGCTAGCACGGAGCAACGCCCCCAGATTGATAGCCGCTCGAGGAAATGCATCCGGGTTCGATGACTCCACAGCGAGGCGCCAGGCGCGTTCGGCGACGTCGGCCCGATGATATGTGACGCGCGCGGTAAAGCCGATGCGAATGAGTTCGGCAGGCTTTGCCCGTTCTATAAGGTAGGACCAGTTCGCATCTGGTATTGGATTCTGCTCGACGGTAAGTATGTCCAGCGCGTACTCGAATACAACAAATGAATCCTGCAGTTCTCGCTGGATCAGCGACACCTTTGGATTGATATCACGGGTTGCCCACTTTAGGCCCGCATCAAATATGTCATCGTCGGCCAGCACAACCCGATCCTTTGCGGATAGGTGTTGCGCGGCCAAGTCAGATAGAGCCGTGGCGGGCACTGGAGGGTCCATCCCGGCTCGATGCCAGTCCGCCGCGCCAACCACTAATGCGTACCCCACTGGATTAACCGACGGGCCTAGCCGCAGAGTTTCAGCGATATGCATCGCTGCGCCAACATATTCTCCGATTCCAACCTGGGTGACTCGGCTACGGATTTCAGGGTCGGCCACCGCTAAGCTCAAACGCTCCAGTTCACTCTCAGTCAAATCACGACGGAGGAACACGCGTTCGAACGCACTGAGCGTGTCCCACTCAGGACTGCGCAGTTGATCCGCCGGCCGATAGCGGTCATACTCGGCTGCGCGAATAGTGGCGATGACGTGATTTCCCTTAGAAACAAGACGCCGGAGCGCTCCATCACTGATTCCACCGGCCCCAATCAGGCGGTCAATATCATCGAGGAAGATCACCATCCTCTCCATCGCTACATCGGCGGAATCAAGCATAGAAAGCATGTTCTTGGTCTCCGGAATGACAATTCGCTTGTCCGAGAACATTTCAGCAATCAGCGTCGCCGCAATCTTGGTCTTGCCGACCATTGAAGGTCCGACTAGAAGGACTGGCTTCCCATCCTCCAGATGCTCTCGTATCTCACGTTCAATGTCTCGACGAACGTAGGGCAGCGATATGACAGCACGATGTACGCGCGCCGTTAGGTCCTCAGACTCTCCCACGAGCGGCAGCCCGCCACGGTCGGTCGATCCTTGAACGGTCAGCCGGATGGTCCTTGCGGTGGCCGCTCGTTCCTGCATACGTGTCGTCACAGCCGAAACGAGCACAGGTCCTGCGCCGGCGAGCACGGCAGTGATTCCCACCAGCCACGGCCACGCATCAGGCCATGCAGCAATCGCGCCGCCGCCTCCGGCGACTACAGCTACAAAGATCCCCAGCACAAGCCGCCAGCTATCTGCATAGACTCGCGGGCGACCACCATTCGCAGACACGCGCACCCCCTCCGGTCACGTGTCGCCGGAGTGCGCGAGCTGTGAACCTTTCTGGAGTGTTGCACAGGTATCGCAGCAAGGCACGTGATCTCACGCCGGGTCGCCCCGGTGGTTGTCCATTACCTTGCTTCTATCGCCTAGACGGTACTGCTACCACCAGCAGTACTTGTCCCCCTCGAAGAACCCAAACGGCTACAGATGCCACAGCAACACTGGAGTACCGTTCCCCCCTGACCGCTGAGCCCGACGAGCGCTAGGACTACTCGGTCAGTCCTGGCGCTTTCAAGATGTCAACGGTGGGGCGCGGGCATAGCGAGCGCATCAGTGACGCGACCCACCTACGATTCACATCATGAGCGAACCCAATACCGATGTTCAGCAGCGGATGGCGATCGTTCGAGAGACCGACGCAGTGAAGCAGCTTCTCGGGCGCGGCATCGGCTCCATCAACAAGCGCGGTTCCGTCGAGGTCGATCCGTACGTCACCCTGCAACTGATCTCGCAGGGTATTGAGCGTCTCTTGAAGCTCACTGTCATGTTTCAACACCATCGAGAGCACGGCGAGTTTCCTTCGGTCCGTGGATACCAGCATGGGCTGAACCGCCTTTCCGAGGATGTCTTATCGAAGGCTCAGCAGGCTAGCAATTCAAGCGAATTCCGCGTTCTGGGCGAGGATCTAGACTTCGCGGCCAATGACCCAACGCTCAAAACCCTGATCCACGCATGCTCAACCTTCTCTTCGGGTGGTCGCTACTACGACCTGGACGTCGTGGCCGGCAGAACGCTCAATCCCGAGGACTCACCAAGAATCGCTTGGGAAGCGATCGAAACGTCGGCTCGCGCAGACGATCAAGCGCTCCTTCAGCAGATCGCAGCTCTCGACCATGACACCCACGAAGCCGGGCTCGAGGAGATCAACTCCCGGATTACCGCAACCGTCCAGCGCTACATTCGCTTCGTAGCCCGCCTCTGGGCATTCAGCCCTACCGGTGACATCGCCCGGCAGTTCAGCTCCTCCCTGTACGTCTGGTTGACGCTCAACGATGACGAGCTTCGGACGCAACACGGCTCGTGAGGTGTGCTCTCCCACCGGTGGGCTAACGGCTCCCCGTGCCGACCTCGACCTCCGAGATCCCGGCCTCGCGGAGGAACCGGTTGAGCAGCTCGGCAAGCCCACCCATGATCGCACCCAGTTGCTTGTCCAGCAGCTCGTAGGCTCCTCCGTCTCGGCGGATGAGGCGCACGTGCGTCTCCAGGTTGTCCACTGGCAACGAGACTAGATCGAGGTCATCCCGAGATGGGACCCCGGCGTGCAGGTCAATGCGGTAGCGCAGGGTTGGCACCACCTCGAGTAGATAGTTGTGCTTGTCGTTGTTGCTGAGGTATGCGAGATCCTGAGTCCAAGCAACTCCATTGAAAGGTTGTACCGCCTCAATCCACTCTCGATGGATGGCGTTGACCCCGGGCAGCATACGAAGCCCCTTCGACTGGAAGTCTGGGGCATTCTTGAACACCGGAAACTGCGTTCGCTGCTGTTCTGACCCACTGTCGAGCCAAGCGACGTTGTAGATGAGGTGGTCGGCGGTTACACGGAGGTGATGGAGTATCTCGCTAACCAACAATCGCAGTTCGTTGGCGTTCGTCCACGTCAATACACCTTCGAGGTCGACGGCCACCGGCGGGTTGGCGTGACTAAGGTCGGCGAGCCGGGCAGTTACTACGGGCACCTTCTTCACTTGCTTGGTCATCGCATCGAACGTCTGGACTAGTTCGCCGTAGCGCTGCGCCGCGCGGATTAGCCTGGGCGGGATGTGTCCGAGGCTGGGGTCAGAACTCGCTCTCGGAACGACCTCTGAATAGAGGTAGCGGGGATCTTCCATGGCTACATCTTGCCCGACCCGACCACTAAGCGGACCCGAAGGCCGGCCGCATCGCCGACCTGCGTGGACAGCCCCGTTCTATCGCCTGAACGGTATTGCTACCACCAGCAGTATCTGTCGCCTGCGAAGGACCGAACGGCTACAGGCGCCACAGCAAAACCGGTGTCCCGTTCCCAGCGGACCGGCTCTAGCCCGTCCTCGCCCGATACGACCATTGATGAAGGTACACGCCGGGCACTGACTGGGATATGGCGCGCTCTGGTGCAGGCCCAACAACCACCCGCCACGCCTGCGAATCGCGCGAACCACTGTCAGTATGGCTCTCATCGTCGCGGCGAAGACGTTCGGCGACCGAGCGAACAAGCAAGGGGGAGCTGATGGATATCAGCCTTGATAGGTTCCGGGATGTTGTGAGGTCGGTGCGAGGGCCGGGGGAACTGTTGGAGCCGCCTGTGGTCGTACTGCGGGTCGTAGCCGCGCTCATCGGCGACAGCGAAGTTCAGCATGCCGTGTCCGCCAAGGTCGCGGGTAGCGAAGGCGAAGGCGAAGGTCCGCTCACGTCCTGGCGGTATGTTGCTCTAATCAAGGTCGGACTTGTCGCGGTGGACGTGACCAATACGATCTCGGACTGGGAGTTGGACGGCTCGCGCAGGACCGAGCCTAGTCCCACGATCGACGCACGCCTCATTCCGATCGCCGAGGTCACAGATTGCAGGGTCCTGGAGGTCCAGGGGCGCTCGCTCGATCCGCAGGACTTCACCGTCAGATGGCAGATCGGGATTCGAACCGGAGAGCCCGTGCGCATCCCCGTCGGCCGGTACCAGGCAGAGACGGAGGCGGCATCGGCGTTTGGAAGAGCCGTCATCGATCGCTTGGAAGCTCTTAGCGCATAGCCTGAGATGCACGTCGTCAACCCCCAGCCGTTTAAGGCTGGAGGCTGACAACGAGGGGCCTGCATTTCACGGCTCGGTCGCTGAATGAGCCCTGATCCCGCCGTCTGGGGTGAGGTCGAAGCTATCGCTCATGATCAGGATCCACTGGTCGAGACGGCCCTCCCTTTTTCCCAAATCCGAGAACCCAGTAGCCAATGCCGACCCCTTGAAGAAGGGGAGTACCTCCCATAGTGCTGAGCGCAGAGCAAAGATCCTGGCCTGTGCGCGCTGGAGCCTGTCGAGCACGTCATCCACATAAGTCACGTCGCGGGGAGTTGGTACGGCGCCCAGTGCTCCCTTGACGGACCGGAAAGAGAGCCACGTAGGCTCAGCCTCCGATCGCGGCGAGCCGAAATCGACGCGCATCCACATGTCATGAACGACTCGGTTCCGCTCTTCGTTGGCTGCTGCAGCCGCCATCAACGCGGCGCCTGTGGCCTCATGCAACTCTGGAGCAAGGCCAGCATGCTTCAGCATCTCGCGGCAGTCCTGGATAAGCCGGTGGGTACTGGATATCGCCCCCGTCAGATAGACGCCCAACCCTGGACCAACAAGCATGTGGTGCACTCCTCGCAGCAACTCATCGAGCTCCACATGAGCCCGCGCAGCACGTCCGATCTGCAATGACAGACGATCATTGGCATCAAGACGGTTAACCGCGCCGGCGGCTTCAGCTTCATCCATGCGCGGAGCATAGAGCGACTGCCATACCGGGGCGCACCGCTTCCCGGCGCTGAAAGCATGTTCAATCTGGATTCACCGGGGTGCGATCCTGTACAGATGACGGTCAAGGCTCGCTTGGACGGTGACGGTTTCGATCTGGAGACCGTCGGCCGAATCTTTAACGGCGGAGATGTACGCGTGTTGAAGGACTCGAACGGTTACTACCTCACCTCGCCGGCGCTCGACGCTGTAGCCGCCAAGGGCGGTGGGGTCGAGCTGTTGGAGGTCGCACAGGACCACGTCCTGCACATCAACGGCGCTGCACGCGCGCTCAACTCCGGGTACAAGCCGATTCGCGCCACCGGGCGATTCAACCGGCCACTTCCCGACGGCGGCGAAGCAACCGAGGTGGTTCTCTCCGTTGACAGCATCATGATGCGGTCAACGATCGGAACCCCGACAATCAGCATCGGCGGCGTCGTCGTACAGCCGCCGCCGTCACCCGCGCAGCGCTGGGTAGAACTCGCCCCCACAAATCCGGACGTGCGTGACATGCTCAGCTACCTCGGCAGGGCCGAGGATGACCTCAGCTGGGACGATCTGTGGAAGGTCTTCGAGATCGTCCGCGCCGCCGCTGCCGGCGGCAGCAACCCAGCCCTAGTTGCTACCGGGTGGGTGACGGCAGACGACCTCGACGCGTTCTTTGCATCGGCGAACGACCCGGCCGTGAGCGGCGAGGGCGCCCGCCATGCCCGCCACCGGCCGAGAGGGAAACCGTCAAGGGCGATGCCCATCCACGAGGGACGCGAGTTCGCGCGCAAGCTCGCCAAGACGTGGTTGGAGACGCTCTGATCCGGAGCGACTGAGCAAACGCCGTCAGGGGCCTCGGTTACGACGCGTGCCTCGGAAGGAGTGCGGCGTGAGGCGGCTGCCGCGTGGCGGCGAGGTGGAACGTCGAGAGACCCAGGGAAGTCCTAACCGAGCCTATCGAGAGGCTGTTTTTGCACTAGTGGATGTGATCGCCGCCTACCGCCGGGTGATCCCGCCGAGCACGATGTGCACCCGGCCGCCGGACGGCTTCTATCGCCTCGGCGGTATCGCTACCACCAGCAGTACCTCCACAAAAACCCCAACGGCTACCGCTGCCACTCGAAGACTGGCGCTCCTTTCCCGGAGTAGCAGCCGGTACAACCAACGTGGGCGTCACCTTCCGAGGTGACGCCCACGTTTCGTAGATCCCGCTCGATCCTCAACGGGTCTCAAGACGGCAACACTCTTTAGCGCCAGGCATCTGACAAGCACACCGCCGACCAGGCGCAGGCTGTTGTTGCCTCGTCGCGGCATGTCACCAGGGTGTTCGAGGTGTTGCGTGGTGAGGGGTGGAGGTGCAGTGTCGAAGCGTCCAGACGGGCCGGGAAACGGTCCCGGACCGATGGTCGTCCAGGGGAGAGATCATGGGCGCACCACGCCGTGCCATCGCTTCCGTCGCCGCTGTCGCGGCCGCCTTCGCCGGAGCCGCCGTCGCTGCGTCCGCTTCACCTGCGGATACGCGGGTGTCGATCGGCAGCCCCACGACGTCGTTCTCGCAGAACAAGCAGAACGAGCCCGCCGTCGCCATCGACGCGCACGACCCGGCCGTTGTGGTGGCGGGGTCGAACGACGAGATCGACGAAGAGTCCTGCGCGGCCGGTGACCCCAGCACCTGCCCGTTCACCGACGGTGTCGGGGTGTCCGGGGTGTACTTCTCCTTCGACGGCGGCGGCTCGTGGACCCAGCCGACGTACACCGGCTGGAGTGCCCGTCACTGTCTTGGCCCGGCAGCCTGCGTCCCACAAGTGGGTCCGATCGGGACGCTGCCGCACTACTACGAAGCAGGGCTGGTGTCCGACGGTGACCCGGCGGTGGCGTTCGGGCCGCGACCAGGCCCCGGCGGCACCTTCTCCTGGGCGAACGGCTCGCGGCTGTACTACGCGAACCTGACGTCGAACTTCTCCGCCAACCGGCGACTGGAGACCTTCCGCGGCGTCGAAGCGATCGCGGTATCGCGCACCGACGACGCCCGCGCCGCGGCAACCGGGGACGCCTCGGCATGGACCGCCCCGACGATCATCTCGAAGCAATCGTCCACCACCTTCTCCGACAAGGAGCAGATCTGGGCCGACAACGCAGCGAGCAGTCGGTTCTTCGGCCGCGTCTACGTCTGCTGGTCATCGTTCCGCAGCAACAGCCACGGGCAAGCACTCCCGGTACCGCTTACTGTCGCCCGGTCGGCCGACGGCGGCAGTAGCTGGATCACCTCACAGGTCGGCCCGGCGACGAGCAACGGCATCAACGCACAACCCGACGGCTGCGTCGTGCGAACGGACAGCACCGGCAACGCGTACGTCTTCGGCGTCGGCACCCGGCGCGGGATCAGGTACGAGATGATGTATCGCTCGACCGATGGTGGAGCCCATTGGACCGGACCGTCGCTGGTGGCACCCGTCGTCGAACCAGGCGTCTTCGACCCTGTTCTCGGCCGTCCCGTGATGGACGGCGTGGCAGGCGCCCGAGCCGACCTGGCCGGCGGTCCGAACGTCGACATCGCGAACGGCCGTCCGACCGGTGCCGGTGCGACCAACGAGATCTTCATGACCTGGTCCGACGGCCGGCTCGGCCTGAACCATGAGCAACTGATGCTGACCTGGTCGCGCAACGGTGGTCAGACATGGTCGTCACCGGGGGCGGTACCGCTTGCCCCTGGCGACAGGCCGATCTACACCGCACCGGCGGTTTCCCCCGACGGTACGGACCTGTACGTCGTGCACAACTCGTTCACGACGCCGTACCGCAACGACACCACGAGTCCGCGCGGCCTGATCGGCGAGGTGCGTCATGCCGACGTGGCGGCCGGCGTACCGACCGGCTGGTCGACGCTTGAGCGGAGCCCGGTCGGGGACCCGCGGGGCAGTAGTCAGAACGGCCTGACGGCGGAATTCCTCGGCGACTACGTGTACGCCGCGGCGACGAACGACTCGGCGGTCGCGGTCTGGAACGACACCCGCGACGCGGCGGTGTGCTCGTCGATCAATGCCTATCGGGCGTCGCTGTACACCGCGAGCCCCTTGCCGGCACCGAACGTTCTCGGCACCTGCCCCGCGACGTTCGGCAACAGCGACATCTTCGGAGGGAGATACTCCGACCCGACCCCGTGACATCCGCCGTACGGCTCGGAGGAGGATCGTGCTCCCTTCTCCGAGCCGCCGGCCGCCTAGCTAGTCGCGGGAAAGCCGCCCAGCGTTCGCATCGGGCGTCTTGCTAGTTCTGGCGGCGGGTGAGGTGGACGTCTACCTGGGTGTTGAGTTCTACGGTTTCGGGGAGGACCCGGAGGATTTGGCGGAAGACCTGGTCTCGGGTGGTGGGCTGGAGCATTACGTAGGCCGAGAGAGTTGAGAGGTGTCCGATGTAGTCGTTGGCGCTGATTGTCAGGCGCCGGTCGATGATCTTCTGTTGGACATCGGTGAACCACTCGGACTGCTGCAGCTCGGTGCCGGGCCATTGCATCGGACTATCAGCTGGTGTGCCGTCGGGCGACGGGACGCCGTCGTCCTCCAGGTACGGCGCACGTGCTGCGCGGGCGGCTTCCTTGAGGGCGGGGTCGGCCAGCTGGATCGGTGACGCGAACGACGCGAAGACACCACCCGGCCGGACGAGTTCGGCCATGCGGGCCCAGCGGCCTTCAGGCTTGGTCCAGTGCAGCGCCGCAGCTGAATACACCAGGTCGTACGACGTATCGAGCGGCAGCTCCTCGAACGTGGCTTGAAGGGTGGTGACGTTCGAGGGCATGTGTTTGCGCATCTCCGCCAGCATGGCCGCATCCGGCTCGGTCGCCGTGACCGCGATGCCTCCCTGCGCGAACACCCGCGTCGCCTTGCCCGTCCCGGCCCCGAATTCGAGAGCGGTCCGGATCGGCTCACCGGCGTACGCCGTCACCAACTCGAGCAGCTCCACCGGATACCCGGGCCGGAACCGCTCGTACGTCTCCGCCACTGCCCCAAAACTCAACGCCCGCGCAACCATCCCAGCATCCTGGCATCTCCCACGCCCCCAGCGCTCGTCATTTTTCGAGCCGCCCGCGCATCAAGTCGGGTGCGTGGCAGAGAGTTCTGCGAGCCTCTGGTTGAGATCGCTGGAGCGATAGTTGCCGAGTGCGAGCTCGCGTTGTGCTGCGGGGAGGTCGCCCAGCCGGGCCTGGGTGAAGGCGGCCACGAAACGAGCCGCCGGTTCATGAAGCTCGAAGGCGTTGGACGCTTGTCGATACGCCTCTGACAAGACACCGGTCTCGGATCCGACGGTGGCCCACCAGGCGACCGCCTGCTTGGCGACTTGCCGCACGGCCTTCGCAGCCTGGCGTTGAAGCTTCCGCTCGCCGTCAAGGGTTGATATCCACTGGCGCGGTTCGGCGTCCACCGTGAAGTGATCGACCCACAGGTCCAGCCGGGTCTGCTTCAGCGTCCGATGCCAGCGATACGTGTCGCCCTGCCGATGCGGCACCCAGTCGCAGCACACGCCGTACGTGATGTCGAACTGCGCACCTTTGAGTGACCGGACGTCGACGACAGCTCGGATCCCAGGCGACAAAGGCTTGGCCCAGCGCAGGCCCCGAACATGCTCGAAGTCCGCGACAACCGGCTGCAGAGCTACACCGATCAACTGCCGCGCACGATCCGCGGCAACTAGCTCGTGACTCCCCATCGCAACAGCCTATTGCCTGGTATCTAGGGTTGGCGGGCGAGCATCTTCCGCCGCCAGACCGACCCTACCGAAGCGGTACTTCGACGACTGGCCAAGAGCCTGCGATGGTTCCGCCCGTCCGTTGCCGATGCCCCGACGCCGGCTTCGCAACTCGGGCACCTCGCCCAGCATCGCCTGTGTCCAGCGATCGATCAGGGTGACCCGGCTCCGGCGACGACCGCTCTCGCGATCGCCGAGGAGGCCCTGGCTGGTGCCGATCTCGATCAGGAGTCCGGCGCCAAGCTCGACCACACGCTCACCCTGGACTTGCCACCGGGCAGGGCATGTAGTCCGCCGACGCCAACAGCGTGACTTCCCCTCGGTTGGCGTTCACCCGAAGGACTGCGGCGTGGTCTGGACGAGGCGGACTAGGCAAATCCACGGGAATTCATCGGTTCTGGCTGCCGCGAGCACGCTCCAACTCCCTGCCGGGACATCAATCGGAGCCTGTTCTGGGGTTCCACCTCCTGGGTACTCCACGCCAAGATCCGTTCCCGCCTCGGCCGAGTCCATCAGGACGGCCGCGCCATCGGTCTCCCAAACCCCGCAGAGCTCCCATTCAGTGCGGGGGTCGTTCAGCATGACCTCGGCGGCACCAAACACTTCGGCGTCGGAGTCGGCAGCGAGCCAACGCACGAAGGTCCGCTCGCCGGCCAGGTAGCAGGTGCTGGCGGGTTCATCTCCCAACACGAGCGCGGCGGACGATCCGACGCTGATGACACCGGCCCACCCGGTCACCGCGCAGGCTCGATCGTAATCGTCAGCCGGACCGGTTCCGCCGGTCATGATCCCTTCTTGCGTACCGCCTCCCCAATGATCTAGAGCAGACACCGGTACGACGATCAGCGGACCACCCATCGAAGCCACCCAGGCAGGCCCTGAATCCGTTCGAGCGACACTCGATCCCTCACTCATGAAGCCAGTCTGCTACAGCCGTCCGGTGACCGCCTCGGGGAGCAGGTCGCTGCCGCTTCTAAAGTTTGTGCGGCGAGACTGTCGGATGCGCGAGCGGCTGTTCGTAGTACAGGGTGAGAGGCGGCCGGTGGGTCGCTGGAGTTAGGAGTGGTGAGATGCCGAAGTATCTGATCTCGTTCGAGAAGGGGGCGATGGATCACATCGCCGAGGAGGACTTTCCGGAGGTGGGGAAGGCCGCGCATGCGGTGTGTCAGGAGGCGATGGACGCGGGAGTGTTCGTGTTCGCCGGCGGGTTGATGTACGACAACGGTGACGTTGAGCACGCGGTCGTCGACACGGACGGGACCATCACCGACGGGCCCTACCCGGAGAGCAAGGAACTCATCGGCGGCGTCATGATCGTCAACGTCCCCACCCGCGCGGAAGCCCTCGAATGGGCCGCGAAAACCGCCGCCGCCTGCCGCTGCGCCCAGGACGTCCGCAAGTTCATGTACGACCCCGAACAGGACGACTGAGCAGGTTCAGAGGCGAAGTTCTGGTGGGAAACCCGTCCATTGCAGGTTGGGGGGTAGGTGGGTCATGTCGTTGAAGAAGGCGACGGTGGCGGGGCGGTTGGGGGTGTAGCGGAGGACTGTCAGGGCGGCGTTGCAGTGGTTGAGAGTCAGCCAGCGCCACGGGGGTGCGTCCAGGGCGTGGCGGACGAGCCAGGCGATCAGGAAGTTGTGGGTGATGACCAACTCGCGCCTGTCCTCGTCCGTCGGGCCGGTGAAGCGCTCGATGGCTTGGGGGCCGAGCTCGGCGCCCGTAGCGATCTCATCAGGCGTGAACTGGGCAAGGAAGTTGAGTAATTCGTCGGCCGAGTCGGCTGGAAGTTCTGCCGCGGACGGCAGGTACGGGATGTAGTCGCCAGCCAGGTCCGAGCTCTGGAGCGGCACGTTGAGACCGAGCAGTTGGGCGGTCTCGACGGCTCGCGGCAGAGGGCTGTGATGGACAGCAGCGAACTGGACGCTCTGGAGTCGTTGGCCGAGGAGTTCGGCTTGGCGTCGGCCGTTCGCGGTCAGGCCGCTCTGGTCCGGTCGCGCTTCGCCGTGCCGCGCGAGGTAGAGGTACCTGGTCATGGTCGCAGCGATTTGGTGAACATGACGACGGCGTCATCGTCGACGCGAACCATCTCGCCGGGTGGAACCTGCTGGAGGTTGTAGAGGATGCCGCGGCCGTCGGGGATGTAGCCCCGGCGTACGTACATCCGCTGAGCCGTGCCGTAGTCGGCGTACAGACCGACGCCGAGTCCGACAACATCCGACCGCTCGGCAACGAGAGCCTCGGCGGCATCCATCAGACCGGAGCCGATCCCCCGCCGCCGGAACTTCGGCAGCACGTTGAAATCCTGCACCTCCGGCATCCCGTCGAACGGCTCGTACGGCGAGGTCCAGTTCACCGTGACATACCCGGCGAACTCGTCGTCGACCGTCGCCACCAGCACGCTCCGCACCCCTTCACGCTGCTGCGAAAGGTACTTCTCGTACTGCGAAACCGGCTTGTCCCACCCGATCTCGTCGAACGCCGCCGACATCACCCCCGGATCGCCGTCCCGCAAAGCCCTGATCGCGTACTCCCTCACGTCGACCTCTCCTCAGCTAGACCCGCCTTCGCACGCTAGCCCGCCCAAGCCCGGCACGTCCTCAGAATTTCCTCGCCAGTGCGGTCAGACGATCCAGCTTGCCGGGAAGTTCGACCAACAGTTCCCCGATGCTTCGTTCGACAGCCTCACTGTCCTCCATCCACCGAGGAGCCGCCATCCGGCCGAGCGACACCTGGACCCACTCGAACAGCCCTTGCAGATCGCGCCTTGCCACGCTGAGGAACAGATCGTCGCCGACCCAACCGATATCACCGCCCGCGTCCTTGTAGGCGCCCAGAATTCGTCGGATCGACTCCTCTTCGCCGGCCCCGAAGATGTACGCGGCTCGCCCAGCTTCGAGCGCCGCACTGTCGACCCGCACGCTGTCCCAATCGACCAGCACCTGCCCCGTCTCTGTCTTCAGCACGTTGTGGGTCTTGAAGTCGCCATGCGTCATAACGTTGTCCGAGGCAACTTCACCGACCTTCGCGATCCGCGCCGACAGCTCGAGAATCCGCGGCAAAGTCTCAACGGCACTTCCAGACCAGTACTTCGTACGCCGGTACGCCTCCGCGATCCATTCGTCCCAGCTCTCCCCCGCCCACACGGCGGCCCGCCACCACTCCGGCAAGCCAACCCGATTCAACGGCTGCAACTGATGCACTCGCGCCATCGTCTGCCCGAGCCAATCGGCGACATCGTCTTCTGGCCGAAGCTCCCGGTGCTCCACCCATCGATACACTCGGAACAGCCGGGCGTTGAGGCTGACAACCCAACCCAGTAAGGGATCCACGGGCGCGATTGGCTCACCCATGTCGATGCCGGCTTCAAGTGCGCGACGTTCGAAGGCCATCGCGACGTCGAGCTGATCGATCAGCCCGCCGTCCGCGAACTGTCCACCGGTCGTTGGCCAATAGCCCTTGACGAGGTAGCTGCCCTGCTCGGTGTCGAGTCGCCACGCGTCGGTGTCACCACGTCTCACCAGTGCAAGGTCGCGTCGCGGTTGCCCAAGATCAAAGGCGTGCGCGATGGCTTCTGCGGTTGGCGAGTACATGGGCCCCTCCGTACGCTCGGTCCACCGCCGAGCGTACGTCGTACTGGAAACCGCGCTCAGCCCATGGTTTTCTGGCCGTCGATGGCTTCGCGGATGATGTCGGCGTGACCGGCGTGCTGGGCGGTTTCGGCCGCGAGGTGGAGGAAGACCTGACGCACCGACCAGAACACACCCGGCGGCTGCCAGGGCGCCGCCGGCAACTCGTACCTGGCGTCGAGGTCGAGTGTGCGGACGAGCTCATCTGTAGCCGCCGCGACCTTCTCGTAGTCAGCCAGTACGCCGGCCAGCGTCTCACCCTCGACCAGCCGGAACTGGTTCTCCCACGCCACGATCATCTCCGGCGTGAACTCCGTAGGCCCGTCCGACTTGCTCCCCCCGGTCTGCGCGAAATCAGCCCAGTTCAACTCGACCGCCGTGACGTGCTTGATCAGCCCACCGACCGTCAACGCACTCACCGTACTGCGAGTGTTCGCCTGCTCATCAGTAAGCCCCTGCGCCGTATGCCGCAAGAAGTCCCGCCGCTTCCCAAGTAGCGCAAGAATGTCAGCCCGCTCACCCGAAAGCCCCTGCTCGTTCGTAGTCATACCCCGAGCTTAAAGACCATAGCGGCCACTTCCTGACCTCTACTCACACAATCCGTCCGTCTTGGAGGTGGATGGATTGGTTGCAGCGGGTGGCTACGTCTTGTTCATGGGTGGCTATGAGGATGGTCATGCCGTGGGTGTCGCGGAGGGTGAGGAGGAGGTCGATGATTTCGGTGGTGCGGGCCGAGTCGAGGTTGCCGGTGGGTTCGTCGGCCAGCAGGAGGCGGGGTGAGGCGATCAGGGCTCGAGCGATCGCTACTCGTTGCTGCTGACCGCCGGACAGTTGGGACGGCAGGGCGGTGTGGCGGTCGCCGATGCCGACGATGTCAAGCAGTTCGCGGGCGCGCTGTCGCTTGTCGAAGTCCACCCGGAAGGGGAGCAGCGGCGCGGCGACGTTGTCCTCGGCTGTCAGCGCGGGCAGCAGGTGATACCGCTGGAAGACGAACCCGACGGAGCGCCTGTACTCCGCCAGCGCGCGTCGGCCGAGCTTCGTGACCTCGACCTTGTCGACCAGCACCGAACCGCTGTCGGCGCGCTCGATCGCCCCGATCAGATGCAACAGCGTGGATTTGCCCGAACCGCTCGCTCCGGTCAACGCAACCGCAGTACCGGGCTCTATCCGCGCCGACACCTTGTCAACCGCAACCAGTTGACCAGCACCTGATCCAAAGGACTTGACCAGCTCCTCGACCACCACGACAGAACCACCAGACATCAAGCTCACTCCTCAGCCAGCAGAGCGGCGAGCGGCAGGCGTCGCAGCATCAGGGCGGGTACTACGGAACACAGCCCAGCCAGGAGAGTTCCAGCGACTGCAGAGATCACAGCAACCACGACGAGCGCAGTACTGACAGCACCAACGAACAGCGCAACACCAACCATCCCAAGCGCTGCCCCGGTGAAGGCACCGCCAACACCAATCCCTAGGCCTTCGTAGACAACCAACCGCAGCAACGCGCTGTCGGTCCAACCGGCTGCCCACAAAGCAGCGATCTCCCCTGCACGCTCCCGGACGTTCAGGTAGAGCACATCAGCGACAGCAACCACCCCAAGCAGCACGGTCGCAGCAGTCGCCGCCAGGTCAACCGGCCTAACTTGAAGAGTCACTGCATCACCCAGCAGTGAGCCGACGACCTGGTTGCGATACACGACAAGCACCGCGGCCAGAAGAGTCACAGCCGCGACGCCAACAGTCAAAGCCAGCATCGCGAGTAGAGCACGCATGGGCACTCTGGCGAGATTGGACATCGCAGTACCGAACAGCGTCCGGTGGTGCCGACTACGGCGTACGGACCGAACAGCCGGTACTACGGCTTCGGCCGGAGTCGCGCGTATCGCCGACAGCGTAGGAATAGCCGCAGCAAGCAATGCAAGCCCAAGCCCGATCGGAACCGCCAACACGGCTCTCCACAAAGGAACTGACAACCCAGCTAGTTCCGCGAGCGGCGTGGACATGAAGGCAGCCAGCAGTCCGCCCGCCAACCCGACCAACGCCACCTCACCAAGCAACCCAACAGCTAGGCGCCCCGGCGGCCACCCGAGACAAGCCAGTACTGCGAGTTCGCGCCGCCGATCGCGAACCGAGGCGGCCACGGCGTTGCCGAGGAAGACCGCGCACTCCGCCAGAATCAGCACCGACAGCAGCAAGCTCTTCCGATCCGCAGCGGCCAGGATCGTGACGGCAACCCCTTTGCGGGACCACAGCTCGGTCAGCGCGAGCTCCGGCCGCCCGAACTTCCCGGCCGGCAACATCAGCTCCTGCGGGGACGGTGACGAGCCGATCGTGATGTCGACGTCCAGCCCGGTCCGGCCGGCGATGTCGGCCGCCACCGCGCGCACCCGCTCCTGGCTGATTGCGTCCATTCCGGTCACGCCCGCCACCCGGACCCGGATGGCACTGATCGGCTCGGCGACATTCTCGAGCGGGAGCCTGGCCACCGCGGCGAGGTTCGTCAGGATCAGCGGTGGGCTGGACAGATAGCCGGCCGGGTTGCTCGTCGGCAGCAGCGGCCGGTTGCCGAGGATCCCGCGTGACCGGGCATCCGCGCCGTCGAGCCCGGGCGCCTGATAAGTCTCCAGTGGGACCTTCGCCAGCGGGGAGAAGCCGCGCAAGCGATTCGCGTCGAACCGCCCGACCGACTCGGCGATCGGCAGCGTCCCGGCGCCGTAGGAGTGTGTCCGTCCCGGCCGCAGCGGCCTGAACGCCTTGTCGAAGACGAACACAGGCGGCAGCCGGTACGAACCCTCTCCCTGCTCCCAGGTGTCCGGCCGTGGTGGCAGCACCTCCGGTGTCAGCCGCCCGGACGAGTCCACCTGGTACGACGGCGAGCCGGGTTGGTAGAGCAGAGCCAGGTTGGCGGACGTACGAGCCAGATCCGGCGCGGCACTCGATCGGAGCGGCTTGCCCACCGGCGTACCGGCTATTCGGGCAAGGGCCGGCACTACCTCTTCGTACTCGCGGCCGAGAACCGCCGGTGCCGCAGAGGGCAGCCGCTGAACCGCTATCTGGACCTGCTCGTCCAGATACGACTGATCGGCGATCATCGCGGGGACGGCCAAGTAGCGATCGTCGTAACCGTCCTTGGAGTGCGACTCGCCGCGGACGACCGGATCGTCGGTCGCCGACAGATACCGCCCGGCGACCGTCGCCTGGTCCAGCCCGACCAGCTTGGCCTCGGCGGCCGGGTCGATCGCCGCGGACAACATCAGCACGTTCCAGGTCACCCGCACGACCAGCCGGCCGACGGTCGTCCGGGGCAGCTGGAGCGCGTCGGAGTACCGGCCGTCGGCGTACCGCTGCCAGACCATCAATTCGGTCCGTTCGAGCTTCGTCGTTCCGTTGGCACCCGACGTCAGCGCGTTGCCGCAGATCGGGGTCCGGCGACGGCCCGGGGCGACCTCGAGGACGGAGTAGTCGCAGTTGGCGAACGGCGGCTTCTTCAACACGGTGCCGTCGGCGTAGATCGGGCCGGGCGGCTGCACGCCGACGACGATCTTCTCGCGATACAACGGGTTGCGGCTGAGGTAGACGTACTTCGGCGCATCGTCGATGACCGTGAGACCGCGGTCCGCGATCCAGGACGGGGTCAGCCGGAAGACCTGCTGGGTCGCGAACGGATCGACCTGATCGGTGAGGTCGACGAGTTGGTCGACCGTCGCGTAGGAGTAGCCGAGCATCGCGATCGGCGCGGCCACGTCGACGTCGCGAACGGCACGGATCTGATCGAGCTGCGCCATCGTGATCCCGCCGAACAATCCCGAGAGGTAGTTCGGCCGGACCAGGTTGTGTTGCTGCTCGAGCCCCGACCGAGCATCCTTCGGCCGAACCAGTACGTCGTACGCCGCGCGGTAGTTGGCGTCGACCGTCCCGGTGGTCCTCAGCTGGGACGTCTCGGCAGCACCACTCAACACCACGAACCCACTCGTCGCCGCCAGCACAGCAATCAGCAGAGCCACCGACCGGCGAACCCGTCCCCGCAACTGAGCAAGGACAAATCCGACCATCCACCAACTCTCGCACCCCGCAGGTCCACCCGCCTATGCGCGGCACAGCGGAGACTGACTGAGCTGCGGATTATCGTGTTGCTCATGATTGAGGAGACTGCTCGGGACGGGGTGGGCTGTGAGCTATGACCTGGCAGTCTGGGAAGGCGACTTGCCGCGTGATGACAAGGCTGCGGCGGGGGAGTTCGAGGAGTTGTACGAGCGGTACTTCGTGGAGTCGCCGCGGCGGGCGCATCCGGCGATCCGGGCGTACGTCGAGGCGCTCGTGGAGAAGTGGCCGGAGGATGGCGGCCCTTGGTCGACCAGCCCGCTGATCGACAGCGCGTCCGGGCCGATCGTGTACTTCTCGATGGTCTACAGCCGGGCGGGTGAGGTGTCCGAAGGTGCCGCGCAGTTGGCGGCGGAGCACGGGCTGGTCTGTTTTGACGCGAACCGGAGTGCTCTACGCGGGACGCACGAAGGTCTCACGGTGACCACGCAGTACGGGCCGGTTGCGATGCCCGCACTCTGGTTTCCCTTTGTGCTCAACGAGCTCCGTCAGTCCGATGGGTTCATCGTCGTCGGGCAGGGGCATTCCTACGCACAGGCTCGGAACGACGGCGGCACCTTGGTGCTGGAGTATCGCGAAGCAGGTGAGCACTTTCGGACCACCGGCGTACCGATGGATCAGATCGCGGATGCGTTGTCGCAATGGGCGGCTGGGCAGCACAGGTTCATCGCTCTTCACGCCTGGCAACGTCTCGAACTCAAGGATCAATGATGCGCCAGCGGGTACTGCAAGCAGCGAACGACTGGACCTGGATTCCACCGGACGCGCGGGACTACATCGAGGACGACTACCGGCTCACCATCTATCCCGACCGGACCAGCGTCCAGTGGTCCGCGACCGAGCGCCCGCTGGACAAGCTCATCGCCGAGGTCCGCGACCGCGCCCGGGGGACGAATCCGGTACTGCGCTGGTGGGTGAAGCCAGGCACCAAGCCGGACGACACGGCCGACACGCTCCTCGGCAACGGCTTCGAGCTGGTCGAGACCGTCGAGATCCTCGCGCGGCAACTCAGCAGCGCCGAGGAGATCGAAGCGGCCGTGAATCCGCCGAGCGAGGTCGACGTACGTCCGGCAGATACGCCGGATCTCCTCTACCTGGCCGGTCAGATCGACGCCGAAGTGTTCGACTGGCCGCCGCCCACTCCGGTGCAGCTCCAGCAGGAGAGCGACACGGCCGCCAAGGCCAAGGGCTCCCCCGGCACCGGCCGCTTTCTGGCCTACCTCCACAACCGGCCCGTTGGAGCGGCCGGCTTCACCATGACAGACGGCGTACTACGTCTGTGGGGTGGCGCCGTACTCGCCGAAGCCCGCGGTCGCGGCGCCTACCGCGCGCTGCTGGCGGCACGCTGCGCCCAGGGCATCCGGAAGGGCGCCGACCTCGCCCTGGTCAAAGGCCGAACCGGGACGTCGGCACCCATCCTGCGCCGAGCCGGTTTCACCTCGTACGGCATCGAACAGTGCTACCAGGAACGCCTGTGACCCCTGGTCAATTCGGCCGGCGAGGACGACTATCGAGCTGAAGCGTCCACAACGGGGTGGGGATCGAGATGTTGTTGGTTGTCGACGGCACCGGTGAGCTGGGTGGACGCGTCGTCCGCCTGCTCGGCGACCAAGGACACGGCCGCGGGCAAGGTCGCCGTCATCGGCAAGGGTGATACGCGGCAACGATAGATCAGCCAGGAGCCCAGACCGCTCGCCCGGCTCGCGGTCGGGCTGCTCGGCCGACCCAACGACGCACTGGCCTCGGTGTTCGGCGCCGGCCTGCTCCAGGACCTGCACGGCGCCGACTGGGACGACGGACCCCTTCGCCAACGCGGCATCGAGCCGCGCTCCACCACCACCTACCTCCAGGAACAAGCCCGCCAAGTCACCGAGGCAGACCGTCCGCGAGACGCAAGGTGATGAAAGGAATCGTGTCGCCCGGCAGCACATAGCGCTCGATCTCGACGAACCCATGCGACGCGGCGAAAGCAAGACCGTCCACGTTCGACGCCAGGACGATCGTCTCGACCGAATCCCCACCAAGCTGCCGAGCCCGATCCAGACCCCGCCGGTAGAGCACCTCACCGAAACCGCGCCGCCGGTACGCCGGGAGGATCCGCGCGATCACCGTCACCGCCGAAGTCTCCGCCGATGGCGGCCGAACCGTCGAGCAGCCAACCAGCACGTCGCCGTCATACGCGACCTCCAGCACATTCCGCCCGACCCGCTCGCGAACATCCTCCAGCGACAACGGATCGGTCGGAATGATCTCGTTGTGCACCAACTGCCAGTCGAGCATCAACGCTTCGCTGTCCACCCGCTCGATCCGCACCTTCGGCCCCTCGCCTGTCGACCTTCAGAACTCGCCCCGCCGCCGCATCGCCCGTGGACGACCGTCGGGATCATAGACGTGATCGCTCATGAACCGTGACCACACAGCCGTCAGCCCACGCACCGGCACCGGGCGGTGGACCCGTAGCTGACCAGTCGGCCGTGGACCTACCCGGCCAGCAGCATGCCAACCGTCCAACGCCGCCGCACTCTCAGCCCACTGAGCGAAGCCCTCCATCGGATCCAGCACCGGGTCCACGCCGAGATGCTCAGCCCACAGCTCGGACCGCAAAGACCGCGCGAGTCCTTCGCCGACCACCGCGCAGGTCAGCTCACTGTCGTTCGTCCAGGACCGCCGATTGAAGTTGTCCGACCCGCAGGTGAACCACTCGTCGTCGACCACACAAACCTTCGCATGCACATAGATCGGCACCCCCTCGGCATTCTCGAGGTTGTAGACGGCAACGCGATCAGGCGCCACCGCCCGCATCGCATTGATCGCCTGCAACTGCGCGTACCGAGCCGGTGGCCCGGTGATCCGCCCGTCCGAATCCGGATAGCGCGGCACCACCGCGATCACCCGCAATTCGGGGGCCCGCTCCAACGCCGTACAGATGCCCTCGGCAACCACTGTCGACCACAGGTACTGATCCTCGATGTAGATCAATCGCTCCGCCCGGCCGAACGCTTTCTGATAGGCCCGGGCAATGCTGTATTCACCTTTGACCGCAAAGGGAAATCCCGGATGCTTGTGCCCATAGGTCCGCAATACCTGTACGGCGTGCTGCCCTGCTGCCGGCGGATCCGGAAATGCCTCGGGTAGCGGTGAGGGATGTCTCGGCATCCGCGCCTTCCGCTGCACAGCGAACCGGTACGGCGTACGTCGGTCCAGCGGATGTGGATCGTCCCATCGCTCCACGAACGTCCGCAGCAGCTCACCGACCACCGGCCCGCGCAGCTCCAGCGCGACATCGTGCCACGGCGTCCGATCGCCGTACCGGGCATCCATCGGCGCCTGCTGCGGATCCCCCAGGTGACGGGCATCGTCGCGCCGCTGATGACTCAGATCGATCCCGCCGACGAAGGCGACATCCTTCGACGCGTCGCCCCGATGCCGGATCACGAACAGCTTCTGGTGATGCGAAGCCAACCGTCGTACCCGCTGATCGAGCAACACCTCCGCGCCGGCCTCGTTCAACTCCGTCCCGAGCAACTGGTTCTCCTGCGCATTGAACGACAGGTGATCCGAGTGCGACCGCCAGAGCAGACCCCGTACTTCGACGCCCGAGCGCGCCAGGTCGCAAAGCACCCGCCCCACCGAAGGACCGTCCGCGTACATCGCCTCGTCCGCATCACCACGCCAGTCGGTGAAGTACACCCGATCGCCGGACTCCAGCCCACACAGCTCGTCGTACAGGCGCTGAAAGTAGACCGCCCCGTGCACCAACGGCCGCACGAAGTTCCCCTCGGTCCACGACCCGCCGCGATCGATGGAAGTCGCGGGATTGCCGCGCTCGTCGGGAGTCAAGAACCAGGAGCTCACCCTGCACGGGTACCCGCGCAGAAACGGATGAGAGGGTTGCTGGATGGAGAAAAGAGCCGGGTGGTTGCTGACAGTGGGCCTGCTAGCGCTCACCGTGTGGACCACCGTGCTCGGCTTCCTGATGCCGAACTGGTTCGACGCGAGCGAGGACTGTGCGCTGCGGTTCGATCGCCCGGACAGCGGCGGGGTCGCAGTGGTCACCCATTGGTTGCCACCGACCGCAACCTGCGACTTCGGCGGGGGTGACGTGCGGCGTTTCATCTCGCCGGCGACGTCCGTCCTGCTCACCGCAGCCATGGTGGTGATCGCCGCGATCACGCTCGTCGGCCTGTACTTCACCATCCGTCGCTTCCTCGAGCCCGACGACGTGGTGCGCTCGGCCGAGGGCGTCGACCTCAAGGCCCGCTTGATCGCTCAGCTCGCCAGCGGCGCAGTCCTGTTCGTCCTGGCGATCGGCGTCTACACGGGAGCCAGCGCCTTCGCCATCATCGTCGGCGGCGCCTCCGGCGGATTGGTCTTCGGCCTCGCCGGTCTGATCATGGTCGCCGCATTGGGCGCCGCTCTGGATCGCCAGGTAGGCCCACTGCCGGCCACCCCACTGGAGTCCCGCCGCCGAGGTGCCACGGCCGGCCTCATCACCTTCGCCGGACTCTTCCTGATCACCGCAGTGACCGGCCGGATGCCTTTCTTCCGCATCTGGACAGCGCCTCTCGGCGCGGTCATCTACATCGCTGTCGTCCTCATTCAGTGGTCGCGGCGATCCAAGGTGATCGAGGCCTGATGTTCTGATTCAGGCGGAAGACGTTGTCCGGATCGAACGATGCTTTGACCCGCGCCAGCCGGTCGTAGTTGTCCTTGCCGTAGCCGGCGACGACGCGATCGTGGCCCTCGTCGCCGATGAAGTTGAGGTAGACGGCGCCGGTCGAGTACGGCCGCAGGTCGGCGCAGACGTTCTTCGCCCAAGCGATCCCGGCCGAATCATCGGCCGGCGAGGACCACACGCCGTACGACTGGACCACCCAGGGCGCAGTGCGGTGCGGCAGCGGCCACTTGTCGGCGTACCGGGAGACGGCGCCGCCCCACGGGCAGACGAGTTGCTGGGAGGTCTCCGGTGATGGCATCTCGACGGCCCGCGCGCTGAACACATCGATCGCCTCATCGGGCCACGACGCGAGATGCTCGGCTGACCAGTAGTTCCGTAAGCCCGGTGGATCATCGAGCGCGGACTGGACCTCGGCGTACGGCATCTCGGCGAGCATCATGCCGTCCGGAGCCAACGCGAGCACCGGCGCCAACGCCTCGCGCAGCTGGGCAGCGGATCCGGTGTAGGTCGCGGTCACCCCCACGGCCGGGCGGCCCTGCAACGACGCCGGCACGAAGTCCTTGCGAGGGGCGGCGGCGAAGAACACGCTGCCGCCGAGCTCATCCGGCGCGCCCTGCTCGAACAAGTCACGGTAGGCGCGGATCACCGTCGTACCGGCGTCCGCGGGCCAGAACAGCCGGGCGAGCGTCATTCCGGGCAGCGGATGCAGCCTGAGCGTCAGCGCAGTGGCGACGCCGAAGTTGCCGCCGCCTCCGTGCAGCGCCCAGAACAGCTCGGTGTTCTTGGTCTCGTCGGCGATCACCAGCTCGCCGTCGGCGGTGATCAGCTCCACCGACACCAGGTTGTCGCAGGCCAGGCCGTACTTCCGCTCCAGCCATCCGGAGCCGCCACCGAGCGTCAGCCCGGCAACACCGGTGGACGACACACGGCCGCCGGTGGTCGCCATCGCATACGGCCACGAGGCTCCGTCGACATCGGACCAGGTCGCCCCGCCGCCGGCCCGGACGAGCCGTGCGTCCGGATCGAGCTGGACGTTCCGCATTCTGCGTAGATCGATGACCAGCCCGCCGTCACTCACGCCCGTGCCGGCGACGCCGTGGCCGGCACCCCGGATCGCGATCTCGAGCCCTTGGCGTACGCCGTACCGGACGGCCGCCGCGACATCCGCGGCCGACTCGCAGAGCGCGATCACCCCGGGCCGCTTGTCGATCATCGCGTTGAACACGACCCGCCAAGCGTCGTACTGCGGGTCGCCCGGCCGCACCAGCACCCCACCGAACCCCTCGATCGGCCGACCGGCCATCGACCCTCCCCTGCCGCGAGCCCACCCCAGGCGAGCCTGATGCTGCCGTGCGGCGCCGACCCCGGTCAACGGCTCAGCACTGCGACCACCGGCCGCATCGACGGACCGACCGCTCACCCAGCGCGGCGATCCGGAGCCTGTAGGTTCTGCGGCAATCGTTTGCCATTTAGGATCGGCAGCATGACGACGACAGACGCGCGGCCGGTCGCTCTGCTGGGTGGAGCCGGCCAGGTGCTGGCCGAGGACGAGGTGCGGACGTTCGTCCGGGATGCGCTGGCCGGCGCCGGGCTCGACGGCCGAAGCGTCTGCGTGATCGTGCCGGACGCGACCCGGAGCTGCCCGCTGCCGTTGCTGCTGTCGGCGGTGCACCAGGCGCTGACCGGACGGGTGTCCCGACTGACCGTTTTGGTTGCCTTAGGCACCCATGCGGAGATGTCGGCCGCGGAGCTGACGACGCACCTGGGCGGCTCGTACGACGTACTCAATCACGAATGGTGGAAGCCGGAGACCTTCGTCGAGCTCGGCACGATCAGCGCCGAGCGGGTCGCGGAGATCTCGGGCGGGCTGCTGCACGAGAGTGTGCCGGTGCGGCTGAATCGCGCGGTCGTGGAGCACGACGTCGCGCTGGTCGTCGGGCCGGTGTTCCCGCACGAGGTGGTCGGGTTCTCGGGTGGCAACAAGTACTTCTTCCCGGGCGTCGCCGGTCAGGAGGTGATCGACCTGTCGCACTGGCTGGGCGCGTTGATCACCAGCGCCGACATCATCGGTACGCCGGGCGTGACGCCGGTGCGCGCGCTGATCAACGAAGCGGCCGCGCTGATCCACGCCGAGAAGCTGGCCCTGTCGGTGGTTGCCCAGTCCGGAACGAATGCCTTGCACGCCGTGGCTTTCGGCGACACCGTCTCCTCCTGGCAGGCAGCGGCCGAAGTCTCCGCGCAGACCCACGTCCGCTACCTCGACCAGCCCGTACGCCGGGTGGTCTCGCTGATGCCGCCGCGCTACCAGGACATCTGGACCGCCGCGAAGGGCTTCTACAAGGTCGAGCCGATCGTCGCGGACGGCGGCGAGGTCATCCTCTATGCACCCCACGTCACCCAACTGGCCGCGATGCACCCCGAGATCGAGCAGATCGGCTACCACTGCCGCGACTACTTCCTCGGCCAATGGGACACCTTCCGATCCCACCACTGGGGCGTCCTGGCCCACTCCACCCACCTCCGCGGCGCCGGCACCTGGTCCTCGTCGGCCGGCGAACACTGCCGCCTCACAGTCACCCTCGCCACCAGCATCCCGGAGAACGTCGTACGGGCCGCCAACCTGAACTATCTCGATCCCGCCGGCTTCGACGTGGCGGACTACGAGAACGACCCGGACACCTTGGTGTTGCCGAACGCCGGTGAAGTCCTCCACCGGCTGACAACGAGGTGACTCGCAAGTAATGTTCGCGAGCATGGCGCAGACCGAGGTTGTCGTGGTGGGGTCCGGGTTCGCCGGGCTGTGTATGGGGATCAAGTTGCGGCAGGCCGGGTGCGAGGACTTCGTCATCCTGGAGAAAGCCGACGAGCTCGGTGGGACGTGGCGGGACAACACCTATCCGGGGTGCGCGTGCGACATCCCGTCGTACCTCTACTCGTTCTCCTTCGAGCCGAACCCGCACTGGACCCGGATGTTCGCGCCGTGGGACGAGATCCTGGCGTATCTGAAGCACTGCGCCACGAAGTACGGGATCGCCGACAAGATCCGGTACGGCGCGGAGCTCACCGAAGCCGTCTTCGACGAGACGACCGGCCGCTGGACCGTCACTGTGAACGGCGACGAGACCATCGAGACGCAGGCCCTGGTGACCGGCGTCGGCAGCCTGCACCTGCCGAAGGTCCCCGACCTGCCCGGCCTCGACACGTTCACCGGCACGACCTTCCACTCGTCGCACTGGGACCACGATCACGACCTCACCGGCCGCCGGGTCGCCGTCATCGGCACCGGCGCCTCCGCCATCCAGTTCGTCCCGCGGATCGCCGAGCAGGTCGCCCACCTCGACCTCTACCAGCGCACCCCACCGTGGATCACCCCCAAGCCGGACCGCGCGATCGGCGCCCGCGAACGCGCCCTGCACGAACGCTTCCCGGCCGGACAGCGCGCGATCCGCAACGTCATCTACTGGGGTCTCGAAGCCCGCGGCGCAGGTCTCGCCGGCAACCCGAAGCTGGTCAAGGGCCTCGAACTCCAAGCCCGCCGGCATCTCCGCAAACAAGTGAAAGACCCCGTACTCCGGGCACAGCTGACCCCCGATTACCAGATCGGTTGCAAGCGGATCCTCATTTCGAACGACTACTACCCCGCACTCGCCCGCGACAACGTGGACCTGATCACCACCGGCATCAGCCGGATCACCCCGACCGGCGTCGTGACGACCGACGGGGTCGAGAACCCCTGCGACACGATCGTGTTCGGCACCGGGTTCGACGTCGCCGCCAACCTGACCCGGCTCCGGATCACCGGCAAGGACGGTGCCGACCTGGCCGACACCTGGAAGCAGAACGGGATCGGCGCCCATCTCGGCATCACCGTCGCCGGCTTCCCGAACCTCTTCCTGCTCACCGGCCCGAACACCGGCCAGGGGCACTCGTCGGTGATCTTCATGGTCGAGGCGCAGGTCCGGTACGTGATGCAGGCGCTCGATCTGCTCCGGCGCCGTGGCGCGACGTACCTGGAGGTCCGCGAAGACGCCCAGCAGGAGTTCGTCGGCAAGGTCCAGGGCGAACTCGACGGGACGGTCTGGCAATCCGGCTGCGACAGCTGGTACATCGACGACCAGGGGCGGAACTCCTACATCTGGCCGCACTTCACCTTCGCCTACTGGCGCCGGACCCGCCGGCTGGACCCGTCCGACTACGCCCTGGTTCGTTGGTCAGGGTTTCCCCGGGCAACCCTAGGATGAGCCGCCGGGGTCGTGACTACGACCATGGGATGACCCGAAGACAGGTCTTCAGGCCGATGTGACAACGCCCGGCGCGGGGCAATCTTGAGGCATGAACCTGATCCAGATCCTCAGCGCGGTCGCCATCGTCGCCGGTGTGCTCGTCACGGCCCTGATCGCCATCGTGCCGTCCGTCGTCGACCGCTGATCTCTCTTCTCCGACGCCCAGGTGCGCGTCCGGAGACCCGCGTCCGCAGAGCCTGTTCCCCCCGGCTCTGCGGACGTTCGCGTTTTCTTGCTCTCAGCAACAAAAGTAGGAGCATGAGGCAACTGGCTGCGACCGCGGGATGACGGCAGGACAGGTCCGCGGACCGATGTCCGGGCCTGCTTGCCGAAGGACTCTTGAAGTATGGAAATCCTTCAGATCCTCGGTACAGCAGGCATCGTGCTCGGCATCCTGGTCACGGTCCTGATCGCCATCGTCCCTACCGTCGTCGACCGCTAGGCCGCGCTTCCAGCCTTCGCTTCAGTCGATGGAGAGGTGCCCCAGCAGGTCCTGGCGGGTGAGGACGCCGACCGGCTTGCCGTCGTCCAGCACCATCAGCGCGTCGCGGCCCTCGAGCAGTTCGACCGCCTTGGCGACCGGCTCGCCCGCGCCGAGTGACGGCAGCGCCGGGTCCATGTGCTGCTCGACCATGTCGGCCAGCCGCGCCTTGCCGGAGTACAGGGCGTCCATCAGCGTCCGCTCGGAGACCGCGCCGGCCACCTCGGCCGCCATCACCGGCGGCTCCGCCCGGACGACGGGCATCTGCGATACGCCGTACTCGCGCAGGATCTCGATCGCCTCGGCGACCGTCTCGTGCGGGTGGGTGTGCACCAGCGGCGGCATACTGCCGTCCTTGCCCGCCAGCACCTGGCCGAGCGTGGTGCCCTGCCGCGCGTGCGCGAGGAATCCGTACTGCGCGAGCCAGTCGTCGTTGAACACCTTGGTCAGGTAGCCCCGGCCACCGTCGGGAAGCAACACAACGATCACCGCGTCGGGATCATCGAGCTCCTTGGCCAACCGGATCGCCGCGGCCGCCGCCATACCGGCTGAACCGCCGACCAGCATCGCCTCTTCGCGTGCCAGCCGCCGGGTGACGGCGAACGACTCCGCGTCGGAGACCTCGATGATCCGGTCGCAGATGGTCTTGTCGTACGTGTCCGGCCAGAAGTCCTCGCCGACGCCCTCGACCAGGTACGGCCGGCCGCTGCCGCCGGAGTACACCGAACCCTCCGGGTCGGCGCCGATGATCTGCACCTTGCCGCCGGAGACCTCCTTGAGGTACTTGCCGGTGCCGCTGATCGTGCCGCCGGTGCCGACACCCGCCACGAAGTGGGTGATCTTGCCCTCGGTCTGCTCCCAGAGCTCCGGGCCGGTCGACTCGTAGTGCGAGATCGGGTTGTTCACGTTGGCGTACTGGTTCGGCTTCCAGGCGCCCTCGATCTCGCGGACCAGCCGGTCGGAGACGTTGTAGTAGGAGTCGGGGTGCTCCGGGGCGACCGCGGTCGGGCAGACGACCACCTCGGCGCCGTACGCCTTGAGCACGTTGCGCTTGTCCTCGCTGACCTTGTCCGGGCAGACGAAGACGCACTTGTAGCCCTTCGCCTGGGCAACCATCGCCAGCCCGACGCCGGTGTTGCCGGACGTCGGCTCGACGATCGTGCCGCCCGGCTTGAGCTCACCGGAGGCCTCCGCGGCCTCGATCATCCGGACCGCGATCCGGTCCTTCACCGAGCCGCCGGGGTTGAAGTACTCCACTTTGGCGAGCACGAGCGGCTTGGCACCGTCGGTCGTCCTCGTGAGCCGCACCAGCGGGGTGTTGCCGACCAGGTCCAGGAGAGATTCTGAGTAGCGCACGAATCTCACTGTATGGGACAGCGTGGCGATCCCCCTATTTCGCTTGCTTCGAGGTCACAGCGTGTAATCCTTGACTCATGAGTAAAGCCCGGGCCGCGAAGCGACTGGCCCAGGCCGCAGCTTTCGGGGGCGGGGGGCTCGGACTCATCGGGGCGATGCTGTACGGCGTACTGAGCGCGGAAGCTGAGTACGCCAAACGACTGATCGGGCCGATGAGGTACTACCCCACCCGGGGCGACGGCTTGTACGGCCGCTATCCAGGACATCCGATCACGTTGGCCATGATCGGCGATTCCAGTGCCGCCGGATACGGCACGTCCTCCCCCGACGAGACGCCCGGCGTCCTGCTGGCGAGCGGCCTGGCCGAGCTCGCGCAGCGACCGGTCCGGCTGGTCGACGTCTCGAAGACCGGTGCGAAGTCGATCGATCTGGCCGGGCAGGTGGACACCGCGCTGCTTGCGGGGCCGCATGTGGCGGCGATTCTGATCGGCGTGAACGACGTGAAGGCCCAGGTGCCGCCGTCCGCCTCGGTCCGGCTGCTGGACAGCGCCGTACGCCGGTTGCGCGCCGCCAACTGCGAGGTCGTCGTCGGAACCTGCCCGGATCTCGGGGTCGTCCGGCCGATCATGCCGCCGTTGCGCCAGGTGGCACGGACCTGGAGCCAGCGACTCGCCGCGGCCCAGACGATCGCGGTCGTCGAGGCCGGCGGGCGGACCGTCTCGATGGGGTCGCTGCTCAGCGAAGCCTTCCGGACCAACCCGTCGATGTGGGGACCGGACAATTTCCACCCCTCCGTCACCGGGTACGCCGCTGCGGCTGCTGCCTTGCTCCCGTCGGTCGCTGCTGCCGTCGGTGTCGGGACCGAGTCGTTCGCCAACCTCGAGTCGTTCCGCGGCGAGGCGGTTCTCCCGATCGCCGAAGCAGCCGTCCAGGCAGCCCGGACCGCGGGCACCGAGGTCGCCGCCGCCCAGGTAGCCGGCAACGACCAAGGCCCCCGAGGCCGCTGGGTCCACCTCCGCCACCGCCGCCGCCACCCCAAGCCCGAGGTCGACCGCATCGACGACGCGACCCCGATTCCAGCGGCCACGTAAATCCGCCCTTTGCGTCACCCCAACCACAGGCAGAAGAAGGCCGGGAAGCCTGCTGTGGAGAGATCGTGTCCGCGCCTACCCACCGCCTTCCCTCACCTCGACCACAATCGATGGAGGCGCGGGAACCCTGCCTGTTGGGCGATTGTGTGTCCGCTGAGCGATGACTTTCATCAAGAGGGGCTTGATTGCGGCCTTCTCCTGGTGCACAGTCGATAACTACGCATTACCCCGCTGACGGGAGGCGAAGATGGGCCTTAACCACTCCGAGGAGACGCACCAACGTCTGGTGGAGAAGGTGCCCCAGTGCACCGGGCGTGAGATGACCGAGTGGTTCAGGCTGATGAACGACGGACCGTCGTTCCTGCGCTTCGACGACAGGGTGCGGTGGCTTTCCAGCGAGTACGCCCTCGCTCACGGGCACGCCACAGCCATCGTCCACGAATACGACCTGGTCAAAGCGCACCGGCGTATGGGCTGACGAGCCGAACGGAGAATCTTTCAGCAGAAAGCCTGCCCTTTCAGGTGGAAGGGCAGGCTTTCTCTGCATCTCCACCCCCGCCTCTCGTACGACGCGATCCCCCAAACCCCCACTCCACAAGGCATCTCAGGCATCCGGCGCGTCCCGTGCACCTCAGGCACCCGATGTAGCCCGCGTACCGGCGTACCGGCGTACCGGCGTGAAAATACTGTGCGGGAAAGGCAACAGCCCGGCTCTCCGTTGGGAGAGCCGGGCTGTTGCTTGGGGCTAGTAACTGCTCGGGTGCTAGTTGCCGCGCAGGATTGCGAGGATGCGGAGCAGGTTCCAGTACAGCCAGACCAGCGTGACGGTCAGGCCGAACGCCGCCCGCCAGGCCTCGTTCTGCGGGGCTCCGGCGCGCACACCCTGCTCGATCATGTCGAAGTCGAGGATCAGGTTGAACACCGCCAGACCGGCGCCGATCGCGGCGAACAGCAGACCCAGCGGGCCCATGCCGGAGATGCCGGTACCGATGCCGAACAGGCTGAGCACCAGGTTGATCAGGATCACGCCGGCGAAGCCCATCGTCGCGACGACGACCATCCGGGTGAACCGCGGCGTGACCTTGATGTTGAAGTACTTGTACGTCGCGAGCGTCAGCCCCGCCGTCACCATCGTGGCCAGCACGGCCTGGACGACGATCGTCGGGTCACCGACCCAGTTCGCGATGAACTTGCTGCCGATCCCGAGGAACGCACCCTCGAGCACCGCGTAGACCATCACCAGCGCGGGGTTGATCTTCCGCGCGAACGACAGCACCATCCCGACCACGAACGCACCCAGCAGACCGGCGAGGAACACCGGCGTCACCAGGCTGGTCGGAACCGCCCACCACGACACGGCGGCGGCCGCGACGACCACACCCAGCGTCACGGCGGTCTTGACGATGACGTCGTCCAACGTCATCGGACGGCTGGCCGCCGGCGCCCCCTGGTACTGCTGGGGCGGCATGCCGGGTCCGCCGTACTGGCCGGGTTGACCATAGGGACCGGGCTGGCCGTACGGAGCCGCCCCGGGGTAAGCCTGGCCTTGGCCAGGCGCAAACGCACTCGACCGGTTCAGCACCGGGTTACTGCTCCTCTGCATGCCATCCTCCAGATGACCCAACTGTCGACCCACTGTGGGCCGTGCTCAGATACTACGGGCCCACCCTTAACAACGCCTGAGGATCAGCTAGGTGTTCCCCAACCGGAACCCCGCGCACGCAAACGGTTGCGCAACCCAACCGTCTACAGCCAGCTCAGGCGCTCCGGCGGCAACGGCAGAGCCCCCTCATAGAGCCACCCGAAGCTCCGCGGCCACGCCTTGCTCTCGGCCAGCCCCCGGAGCGCGCCCTGGAACACCTCAGCCCCCATCAAGTCGGCGAGCCGCCGATCCACCCGCCGCATGAACCGCCGGTTCCAGAACCACTCGTAACTCGACCAGGCCACCGGAATCGCCACCACCGCCGCCAGAATCGCCGGCCACACCCCCACCACGAAGCTCAACAAGATCCCCAGCACCACGATCGGCACCCCGATCACCAGCGGCAGCACCTGCCGATGCCTGGCCAACCCCAGCTGCACCATCACGTATTCCTGCAGAAACACCAGATCCAGCACACTCCCGCGCAACGCGGCCCCTTCAGGCGTCACATACATCACCACACCGGACGAACTCCGCAGCTCGAGGGCGACGTAGCGCCCCTCCCGATCCGACTGCGCCTTCACCACCTCCGGCATCGCGAACCCAGCCCGAATCGCCATCCCCACCGCCCGCTGCCCCACCTCGTCATCCATCACCCGCCAACCCTGCCCCATCCCCCCACCCCTAACCACCCATCCCGGCGCGCCGCCCGGTCCGACCCTTCGCGCAGGGATCAGGCCGCGTTGACCAGGCGGGTGCGGAAACCGGAGCAGCGCCGTACTTGTATGGGCAAGTACGGCGCCGGAGCCGGTGACCACCCGGGAGAGGTTCTTCCCGCAGGCCAGGTCAGGGGGTTGCGTGTTCGGCGGCCAGGGCGGCGCCGACCTGGTCGGCTAGGGCTACGGCGACCAGGCGTTGTTCGAGGTCGGGGCGGGTGATGCGGGCGGCCGCGGTGAGCAGGAAGCGGCCTTTCGGCGTACCGGCGTGTTGCACGACCAGCTCGATCTCCGCGTTCGTGGGCAGCCCGTCGCGCTCGACCTTCAGCGGGTGACCGCCGCGCGAGACCGAACCGTCATGGTTGAGCTGCGGTGCGTTCGTACGCTTGCCACCGGCAACGAACCGGCACTGGTCGATCTGCAGTACTGCGACCAGCTCGGCCGTCACCTGTTCGATCAGGTCTTCGGTGGACGAGCCTTGCGCGGCAGCGTTCGATGCGGTGAGAACCCCGTCCAGGTAGCCTTTCTGGCGACTCGCCCGTGCTTGTTGCCGACGGCCCCAGATCGCGATCTCGGTGACCGCGGCGCCGATCACGACCAGCAGGATCGTGGTCTCGATGTCGTTGCCGTCGTCGATCGTCAGCCGGTTGTACGGAACGGTGAGGAAGAAGTCGAACCACACCGCGCTCGACACCGCCGCGACCACGCCGGCCGGCCGGATTCCGACCGCAGCTACGGCGACGATCAGCAGCACCAGGAGCAATGCCGCGTTCGCGTTGTCGAAGCTGTCCCGGAACGGACTCAGCACCGCGCAGACCACCAACGGCCCCAGCACGGCGCCGGTCAACACCTGACCACGGTAGGTACTCACGTCTCCATTGACGCGCGCCGCACCCGCGCAATCAACGTTTCCGCCTCAACTCTGTCCGCTCTCTCACAGCCGCGCGACCGCCCACCAACAGCCGGTGGATGTTTTCGAAACATTCATGGTCACTAAATAACGGGCCATTGAATTTCTCAGTGACTTGTTGACGGACAGTCAACTTCGGCGCACTATCTGTTGCTAGTAACCGCCCCTCAGAAGGAGTCCGCCCCATGAATAAGGTACGAATTGCCGTGGCTTTGGCAGCGACCACCGCTGCCGCATTCTCCGTCGCTCTGCTGCCGGCGTCGGCCGTTTCGGCGCAGCCGTCGCTGACCCAGAAACTCACCGCGCAGGGCGGGCAGCTCAGCGCCGACGGCCGCTGGATGCGGATGCCCGGCGGCGTCGATGTGTCGATGTCCCCGACCGTCTTCGGCGACTGCCCGTCCGGCTGGGTCTGCCTGTGGCAGGACGGCAGCTATTCCGGCCGGATGCTCAAGTGGAGCTCATCCGGTACGTCGATCGCCCACCTGAGCGACTACGGTTTCAACGACGAGATGTCCTCCTGGGCGAACCGCGGTTCGCACCTGGCCCGCTGGTGGACCGACGCCAGCTTCAACGGCACCCACCACGACATGCCGGCCGGCAGCTCCGCGGCCCACGGCGGCGGCGACACCGCCAGCTCACTCAAGATTTACTGAACCACCCGGCGCCGAATTCACTGAATCGAATTCAACGCGCGCCACGTACAAATTCCGCACTCCGTAATGGCCCGGCCGGCAACCCCGGCCGGGCCTTTGCCTTAATTCACTCCCAGCAAAAGTCCCCGCTTTACCTATCTCCGGCGATCTCCTGAAGAATGTCCGCCAACCGCTGCGGATCCCGACGCGCGATGTTGTGCCCAACCGGTACTTCGTATACCCGCCACCCCGAGTCGCTCCGCAACCGTTCGGTCAACTCCACGAACGGACTGCCGTCCCACGAACCCCCACTGATGTACGTCCGCCCGACCGCCTGCCCAACCCCACCCCGCAGCCGCACCGACTGCACAAAGCTAGCCAGCGGATGCGCCCGCGCCCGCGGATCCATCCCCTCCGGCGCCGCCACCCACCGCCCGTCGCCACGTGCTCCGGCGATGAACAGCTCCCGGAAACTGTCGCTGGTCAACGACCAGCACGAGTCCCCGTCCTCCGGCACATACGCATCGATGAACACCAGCTCATCAATCCGCTCCCCCACCCCATCCGCAACCCCGGCGATCACCAGCCCCGCATAACTGTGCCCACACAACGCAACCGGCTCCCCACCACCCCGCTCCACCACGCCGGCGACCTGCTCGACATGATCCGCAAGATTCGCCGGCAACTCCCCCTCCCCCGGCCCCTCACTCTCCAACCCCGCAAGCGTCACCGCCTCCACCACATGCCCACCCCGGCGCAACTCCGCCGCCACCTCGTCAAACACCCACCCGCCCTGCCACCCACCCGGCACCATCACAAATCTCATCCCGGGATCGTAGGCCCACCCGCCCGCCCGCCGACCCAAGCCCGACCCGACCAACGCAGTACCTCCAAGCCCGACCGACGAACGCAGAACCCCCAGGCCCCGTCCCGACCAATGCCGTACCCCAAGCTCGTCCCGATCGACAGGAAATACCCGCGCCCCCGCCCGCCCACCACGCTCACCCAAGCGACGGGCGCCCGCAGTACAGGCCCTATCTCCTGTCGATCGGGACGGCGGTTGTCAGTTGGGTTGGAATCGGGCTGCGAAGAGTTGGCTCAGGTCGGGGAGGCGGTTGCTCCACTCGGCTTCGCTGCGGAGATCCCAGCGATCGTCGGCGGGTGCAACGAGGCCTGCGCGGAAGTCGGCGAATCCGTCATCGGAGAGATATCTGTACTCGATGTTCCAGCAGGCCGCACGGCCGTTCCACAGGTCGGCCTGGGCACGCACGTCGCTGAACAGGTCGTCGAACGCGATGATTTCTGGACGAGGAAGTCTCACCAGCTCTGCCACCAACGCCTCAGCGACCGCACTCGGCCGGCCGTCTGCGCGGGCTCGATCCGCGTCTGATCCGGCCGCAACTCGGGCAGACTCCACCACTCGCCAGAATCCGTCGATATCCACGCACCCGAGTATCCGCAACCACAGTGCCCGGGACGGGATTCGAACCCGTATGCCTTTCGTCTGCGAGGTTTAAGTTCGACCTGAGGCCATACCGGACAGTCCGCAGTCGTTCATCTGAGCCACAAGACCTTAGGGCGGTACCACGCCGACCAGTGGTGAACAGCACTGAACTGCAACCACCCACGGCTTCTTGCAGCAGTTGTGAGCGATCAAATCTGACCTCTTCCATGCCATGGGCGGGAGTCGTGGCAGCCTTCTACGCGGGATGGCGCTCGATGCCTTTACTGCAAGGCGATCTCACGCTTCTGATTGCAGCGCGTTGGATTCGGTTTCGAGCCGTTCATACGCCTGGCGATCTCGCAAATCTCTCCCACGAGAGGCCTATCGATGTCGCGACCTGCGGGGCTCGATGTGAGGCTGTACGACTCCTTTTAGAGGTCAGCAGGATCGCCACGTCCCGGCATCGCGGGGATCGCGAACTCCGGGTAGTTCCCATCGTCATCGACGAATCGGGGCAGCACACTGCCGCCCATGTAGTTGACTCCGCTCTCCTTCAGCCGTTCGTAGGCGCCTCGCATGAAGATGCTCCCTGCCATACTTCCGGCGTCCGGCGCTTCGATCATCATGAGTTCACCGGTAGGCGAGGTGCCTTCGAGGCCGTAGGCAGTCTTCAGGGCAATCAGGTCGGTGATCTCGACCTCGAACTCAATCACGATTCGATGGAACCTGGCTTCGTCGCTACTGTCCGTCATACTGATTCAATCGCGAACGGGCTGCCGACGTTACCGATGGCCACACTGCGCTGGCGTCCATTGACACGTAGGCGTCAACTAGCCAGCATCGAACACATGTTCTACTGTTGCTCGCATGGGCGGCAACAAGCGATACCCCCGACCAAGGCGCCCGGACCCCTTCAAGAGACACTGCTGGGTCCTCGGAGACAACCGGGGCCAACGTGGCCCATGGGTTGGTCTGATCCTGGAGTGGCAGAAGATCAACTCTGAGGACTGGATGGCTCGCGTGATCTACATGCGCAATCCCAAACGCGGGGAGGCTGTCGAAGAGTGGCTCCAAGCTGGCCTCTTGAGGCCAGCCGATTCATCGACATTCGAAAAGCTTGCAGACGAAGCTCACTACATCGACACCCTGGACTCTAGCCAGAGACCATCGCGAGGTGGAGGATGTGGTTCCTCGTAGGTATCCGGTGGGGGCATCGGGAGACGCGAGACCAAATCAATCAGGACGCGCGTAGGGGGAAGACAATGGCAAACGAAGCCTTTGAAGTGAATGGCAAGTGGTGGCTGCCGGAAAAGCCTGCGAATGCAGTAGTCGGGCGACTATCGTACGATCCGGACAAAGGTACAGAACTCGTACTGGCGGGCACTCTTAAAAGTTATGATGAGAAGTCCACTGTATTGGAAGATGGCTCGATACAGACCGAGCTAACTGAATCTTCACTGGATGGGTCTTATCCGCTAATCCATGGCCAAAGTGGATCTAGCGCATTCACGCTGATTGATTGCTTCAGAACCAAAGGATCAGCCCACTTCCCGTCAATGCAGGAAGAGGAGATCATCAGAGCTAATTCAGCTATAAAGGGCGCCTGGTTCGATGGTGATCCAATGGACGCTGAGGGCGTCAGCGTGAGCACACGGTATCTGAGCCATTGGATCGATATTGGCGGCTTCGAAGAAGACTTGGAGAGTACGCCTTCAGGTGAGCTCACGAAGACTTTACGCATCACGCAACGGCCGGCCGAGCAAGCCGACCTAGCCAACGGCATGAAATGTACTCTCGTGCACGGTATTGGCTGGGCAGGCGAAGGCATAGTCAGTCGCGAACTATCTCAGAACTACAAGTTCACGATCCGAAATTCTGCTCTGGTCGAACTGCAAGACTTGCTCGACATGACAAGCGATTTCCAGGATTTGGTATCCGTGGGAACTGGCAGGATAGCTGAATACACTCATATCTGGTTCTCGCGGCCTGATGTACAGGAACAGACGCTCGCTGGCACAGATGTTGGTGAGTTGGCGCTTCATTACTACGCACGATGGAACGTCCGCGACAACGCAGCAGCGAAGAAACTGGCGCCACATGAGATGTACTTCTCCTACGGCGACCTTGGAGGTATGTCCGGCGTCAAACAGTGGCTCGACTGTGCAGCCGATTACCGATCTCTCCTGAGCGCGGTAATGGCTACCAGCTATTCGGAATCCATGTTTGTCTCCGACCGCCTATTGAATCGAGCCGCGGCATTAGAGTCTTTCGACAAGACGGTCACCGGATACCAGGGGAGCAATTTCAAGACCCGGATCGAGCGCTGCGGAAAGCTCGCTGGTCCAGAGTTTTTAGCATTACTCGGCACGAGTGCTGAAGAGTGGGCAAAAGCGGTCAAATTTGAGCGCGACGATATCGCTCATCACCTCGGCAGGCACATACGGCGCGACGCTCCAGATCTTTACTTCCTCGCGGAATCACTATACTGGGCATTCGTCTTATGCTTCTTGCGTCAGATGAATGCACCCCAAGCTGTATTTACAAGGATTATGAAACATCAACAATGGGGCTTCCTAGGGCCCAAGGTCACGGCCGCAATCAAAACCGTTGCTGCGATGGCAGACGCTGAGGATAGCTCGAATACTTGACCGTTAGATGTCAAGGCACGCGGCAGTCCTGCATCGAGGCGATACATTCTCGACGAAGGACTTGCGCATCCATACCGTATCCGCAAACTGGAAGCATCCGGACTATTGACTCCGGGCAGAAAATAGGGGAAGACGTTGACTGAGCGCCAGTGGCCATACTGGACTATCAGATTCTTTTGTATTGCGACCTTCATCGCTGGATCCATTCTCATCATTGGCGGACTGCCTGGCGGGCTGATGAAGAAGTGGCCAGAATCATACGTTCCATCGGGCGCTGGAATGGTCGCCTCAGGCCTCGCAGCTTTCGTCGGCTTGCAAGCAGCTGTCGGTTGGCGCCAACAGCGCCGTCGCGAGCTAGAGGTTTCAGAGCATCGACATCGCGAGGATATATACGAAAAGTTGATCACTCACATGACAGAGTCGTTCGTCAAGGACCTGTCTAGCGGCGGGCCAAAAGCATCAGAATCGCTCATCCGATCTCAGGCAGCTCTCTGGGGCAGCAAGGAGACCATCGAGGCCCTCCGCAGTTGGCATAAACATACATACCTCATCGTGACGAACTACGGTGGCAATCTCCTCGATCACCCAGATGCCAAGTTAGAACTTTGGGATCGGTACGCTGCGGTCGTCACTGCAATACGAAAAGAATTGAGCCCGTCATTTCGCAAGGATCCACTTGCCAAGGAATTGATCCTCGGGATGATATTCAACGACTACCCCGAGAATGCTGGGAAGAAAATAGAACCAAGCCCAACCAAAATTGGCCAATGACAGTTACGTGTCAAGCAGCGGGCAGTCTTCTCGCATCGTCCCGATAGCTGCCGACCTCAGGTCCGGTTCGGCGTGGGTCCAGGGGCGAGCTTGCTCGATCGCGGAGCGACGCTGGAGGCGCCCTTGACGCGGGCCGGGCCGGACCGTCCCTCCCATGATTGCTAGCGGGACGATGCGGGAACCCACGATCAGACGGCGGCCCACCCTGGACCACGGCGGCGGGTAGCCGGCCGATTGGCGAGTAGCTAGATCACAGGGTGTCGATCGTTGATGGCGAGTTCTGCTGTCTGCAACCGGCACCCTTGGCACATGCGCGCCAAGCCAACGGGGGACGGGGCCGACGAGCCCTTAGGCGAGGAGCCGGAGGCTCCCCCGCTCCCCCGGTCCTTCGGTGGCGGCGCGCTTTCGGGCCCTGGAAGGGGCCCGTCTTGAAGACGTAGAGAAACTTGTCAGGCCGCATGGCGGCAATTCTGCGAAGTGGCTACTTGGGGTTGCCGACGAAGCTAAGCTCTCCGTTAAACCAGCGAACCACGAGATCGGACGCCCCGGGTAGTAGATTTAGAGGCCCGATGATTTTCTCCGAGATCCGCGAATCAGCTTCCACCGCGTCATCGGCGGTGCGCCAGAATTTGCGAGCTCCTGGCTCCTCCAGGTCTCCAGCGAAGCTGAACAGCAGTCTAGAGCGGTTCCTTCTGACGCGGGTCGCGCTTCGCGCATGGGGCCAACGCACTTCCCACAGTGCGAGCTTAGCTAGCACAGCCACCGACCGGTGCGTGGGACTAACCTTCTGCATCAAGCCCGGCACAGTGCCAACAAATGCAATCTCGCGGTAAGGTCTACGGTCGCGCAGCCAGGGAAAGTCAGATTCAATCAAGATTTCATAGAACTCAGCAAGTTGCGCCTCCGTGAGCACCATGTCGCGCATGGTCAGTCCATTAGCTGTTGCACACGCCAGGTAGGCCGGAGGAAGCATCAGCAGATCGCCGGTCTGATGCGGATCAAACAGGGCACTCATTCCGAATTTAGAGAAAAGCTCCTTGAGCGAGTAGGCTTTTTGAACAGCTAGCTTAGTTGCAACCCACGGAATGGTTCGCGCCTGTACTTCTATAAAACTCGATAAAAGTTCAGCGTACTCCTCCTGCTTCAGTTCCCAGAACTCTTCTGCTTCAGGTTGAATCTTGTTCCTGCCATAGTCAACGATGGACCAAGCTAGCAGAAGAGCAGGCTGATCCATTGGCTCAGCCTTCAACCTCTCCAGAATTCTGTTCTCGAAATATTTTGCGGTCAGCTTCTGATTTTCCAGAGCGACACCAGATATTCCTTCCGCAAGGGCAGTGAAACTGCGGCTGGGAGATTTTACAGTACCCCATTTGGAACAATGGCTATCAACTACCGATTCAACGATCAGCCGAAGGACGGCTGGGCGAGGCACAATGAAGTTAAGCGCTCGGCAGGCGAACGCTAATCCATTATAAGACTCGATGGGCCGCTTTGAGCGGATAGATCGCTCGACCAAGAGGTGCAGGAAGTCATCGGCGCCGTCATCAACTGATTTTCCAAGGATTTGAAGGGATAGTTGGGCAACGACTTCCCATTCGGCTCGCTTGATGTGTGGCCAAAGTTCAGCGAATAGAGACCGTGCACTTCGCTTCGTTTTTACAAGCTGACTTGCGGCAAAATATTCCAGGAATGTTCGATGCGTGAAACCATATAATTCGGCACCCACGTCAGTGAGAACCCAGGCTCGACCCTTACAAAAATCAATGAACTCGGTAGCAGCCTGCTCTGCATCGTCTTCATTATCAAACCGCTTCTCTAGCAGGTAAGACCTGACCCACTCAATTAGCTTGCCGCGTGACAGGCCGGTCTGCGCCTCGGTCCGCGGGTATAGCCATAAGGCGAGCGCTCGCATTGCCGACTGCACGTGTGCATCGAACGGCAACGGAGCTACGATGCCGCGCTGCCTATCCCATTTCTCGAATAGCAACAGCGCGCAACGCTCGTAGACGTCTGGGCGATTCTTCGGTATATACCGTTCGCTAGCATAGAGGCCGCACATAAGTGAAAGTAGGAGCGGATTAGAAGTCAGATCCCGCACAAACTGACTGTCAGAAAGAAAGGCATCGGTCAAGGCCTTGCGGTTTTCGTTTGGCACGGACGCGTCGAGCTTGAACCACTTCTCCGCATATTCTCTAACTTGACTGAAACTGAACCTGTCAAGGTGCACTTCATGAAAGAGGTCTGGGTCGAGTGGCGCTTCTTCGTAACCGACTTTCCGCGATGTCACCAACACTGGGGTCGTTGGGAATCGATGACAAAAGCCTTCGACCGCTTGAACAATTTCACGGCGGAGCGAAGTGTCCAACAACTCGTCTAGACCATCGAATACGAGAACCGCGCGCCCATTCAAAAGACTATGCTCGATTGAGGCATGGGATACGGTTATGTGATAAAGGGCGGAGGTAGTGGTAATTATATAGTCGACCAGCGAAAGCTTCTGCTCACTATATTCGCGCGCAAAGTCACGCAGAACGACCAGGAAGCATATCGTCGCCGGTAGGCCGCGTGCCTTGCCGGCGTTAATGTCGTGAGCAAGTTTTATTGCAGAAGTAGACTTGCCGCCGCCTGGGTCACCAAGGAGTACTAGTCGGTGAGTTTCCCCTAGCAGTGAGGGGAGATCGCGTTCCTTTGCCGACTCCGGAAGGCGCGCTTGGGTATCCGCGGCGATTAGGAACGGCTGCACGAACAATTGCGAGTAGGGGACCTGCCTAGTCGTTCCGGCGTGAGGCAGCCGCATCTTTGAATGCGAATTCCTGTAGGCCGCCTTTAATTCTTGCTCAACTTTACGGAATCCGACAAGATCGTCCAGATGGCTCAGAATATCCGCATTCCGCGTAGTCGCTGCCGCTACATTGCCAGCCATCTTGGCAATCGAAGCTCGCATCTGAGGCGTCAATTGCTTACCTTGATCGAAATATTGTGCCACCTGTGCGGTGACGTTAGTTTCAATCAAGTCAAACACGACTGTAGTTAGCTTTGATAGAATGACCTCATTGGTGATACAAATATTGAGGCGCAGTGCGTGCCTGAGTTCTGTCTTTAAGTCGTCTAATTGAACGATAGACCCCTCGCCCAGGGCCTGAAGCATCTGTAGTGACGCTAACGAGAAGGTGATCCTCTCGAACTCGACAGTTGCGAAGAATGCATGCAGGGACTCGCTTTCTAGCTCGTCAAGTTCATCGAGGAGGCTGAGTTCGCTGCTTGACGAGGCCGACTGAGATAGCTGCTGCTTTGTTTGCCGCGTCGCCCACCTTTTGCTTAAACTTCCACTAGCCCAATTCATAGCCCGAGAGGCTCCCTTTTGGGCTGCGGACAGCGCAATACCTTCAACTACCACGACAATTCCCCCACACTTAGCAAATACACACCCCCACAGTGTGAGTGAGACAGATTAGTCTAGTTACTCGTACTTGTCATCGCCCTGTGACGAGTAGATGCACTGTGCCCTCATGGTTGATGGTGTGCTAGAACAGTGGCGTGGAGCTTCTTCATCAGGGCAAGGTTCGCGATGTGTACAGCGATCGGCCTGGGGAGGTGATCCTCGTTGCGACTGATACCGCAACTCAAGGCGCAGAAGGCTGCCCAGTCCGCGGAGCGTCTCGCTGCCGGAGATCAGTGGGAAGACTGGGATCTCGTTTTTGCGGGCCCAACCGGCAAACCCGTCAACCCAAGGGCTGACTGGGGCGAGTTCAAGGCCATGCTCCAATCGGCCGGCCTTCGCAACGCTCGACCCCACGACGCACGCCACACCGCCGCCACCCTCCTGCTCGAACAAGGCGTTGACATCCGGGTTGTACAAGAGATCCTCGGACATTCCAGTCTCGCCGTGACCAAGCGGTACACGCACGTCACGAGCAAGCTTGCCGAAGACGCGGCCACCAAGATGGGCAAGGCGTTGTGGGCATGAGTCCGAGCGCAATTGCAACCACTGGTGCAACCAAAGTGGCCATCCTTGCGGCGTGGCTAATATTCCTCGCCAGGCATCTGCGCAGGTCAGTCCGCATAGTGCCCGGGACGGGATTCGAACCCGTATGCCTTTCGGCTGCGAGGTTTAAGCTCGCTGCGTCTGCCGTTCCGCCACCCGGGCCTACGTCAGGGGATGACGATACAAGGAACGGGGGTGGACCGCGCTGTTAGAGGTAGACCTTGCGGGGGTAGAGGGCGTGGGCGCCGGCTACCCGGTCGAGGAAGAGTTTGCCGGCGCAGTGGTCGAGTTCGTGCTGGATCGCGCGGGCCTCGAAGGCGTCGGTGGTGAGGGTGAGCAGATCCACCGTGCCGGGGAGGGTGCCGCGGATGGTCAGGCGGGTGGCTCGTTTGACGTCGCCGGTGAGGTCGGGGACGGACATGCAACCCTCGCGGGCCTTTTCCTGGCGGGTGGCTTCGATCACCGACGCGTTGCAGAGGACGAAGACGCCATGGCAGGTGCGGGTCTTCGGGTGGCCCGTCACGTCCAGAGCGAACATTTGGGCGGCGACGCCGACTTGAGGGGCCGCCAGGCCGACGCAGCCGGGCGAGACGCGCATCGTGGCGACCAGGTCTGCTGCGAGGGCGATCATCACCGGGTCCATGGGGTCCACGTCGGCGCCCTCGGTGGCGAGGACGGGGTGAGGCGCGCGGATCACCTCCAGCACATCGCCGACGAGCCCGAGCTGGGCCGGCGTCCAGGTCTCGAGAAGCTGGTTGATCACAGGTCGTCGCTCTCGGCTGGGCGCAAGGTGACGCCGACGCCGAGTTCTTCCGCGGTGATCTCGAGAGCGCGCTGGAGCAACTCCAGGTCGGCCGTTGCGGGCAGCTCGACCTCAGCCGTCAGCACATACAGAGCACCGCTCAGCCGCGTGGTCAGATCGGTGATGGTCCCGCCCACCGAGGCGATCATCCGGGTGACAGCAGAGACGATCCCCGGCCGGTCCGCTCCGTGCACGCTGAGCATGTACGGCGCTCCGATCGCCGCATGAGCCAGTTCGGGACCCATCTGGCGCACCGTGATCACCAGTTCCCCGCGGAGCGGCTCCAACGCTTCCTTGACCGACGAGAAGTCGCCGGCGCAGACGATCATCATCGCGAAGTGCCCGCGCAGCAGGGTCATCGAGGAGTCCTCGAGGTTCACGCCGGTACCGACCAGGGCCTCGGTGACGTCGGCGATGATGCCCGGGCGGTCCGGACCGATGACGGTGACTGCGAGCTGACTCATGGCGCAGAACCTACCTGGCCGAAAGTCTCGACCTGCCATGACTTCGGTATTCGGACTCCCCGGGAAGCCCTCGAACAAACCCGCGGCGCCACTATCGTCGTCACCATGACCACACCTCACCGGCGGAGCCGCCGTGACTGGGTGGTCGACACGTTCGTCTTCATCGCGGCTCTGCTGGGCAGCCTCCTCCTGTACGACGCGGGCGACCACGACCCGATCTCGTCCGGCCTGCTGGCGCTCGACTTCGTCAGCGGGATCGTGCTCTGCTGCGCGCTCTGGTTCCGCCGCCGCTGGCCGGTCCAGCTGGCCATCGCCGGGGCGTTGATGACGACGTACTCCGACGCCGCCGGCGCCGCGACCCTGATCCTCGTCATGACCGTGACGATCCACCGCCCGCTCCGCGCCACCTTCTGGGTCTTCGTGGCGAACATCGTCAGCATCGTCATCTACGCCGAGGTACGCCAGAAGCCCGAGCCCTGGGGCGTCACCATCGGCTTCTCTCTGGCGATCTACGCGGCAGTCGTCGGCTGGGCGCTCTACATCCGCTCCCGCCGCCAGCTCCTGCAGACTCTCAGAGACCGCGCCGACCGCGCCGAGACCGTCGCCAAACTCCAGGCGCAGCAGGCCCAGCTCCGGGCCCGCGAGGAGATCGCCCGTGAGATGCACGACGTACTCGGGCATCGTCTGTCCCTGCTCAGCGTCCACGCCGGCGCCCTCGCGTACCGACCGGACGCGTCGGCCGAGGAGGTCGGTGGTGCCGCCGAGATCATCCGCGCCAGCGCCCACCAGGCCTTGCAGGACCTGAGAGAAGTGATCGGCGTACTACGAGCGCCCGTCGGCGAACTCCCCCAGCCCACCTTCGCCGACCTCCCGATCCTGGTCGAGGACTCCCGCAAAGCCGGTCTCCCGGTCGAACTCGATTTCGATGCCCCCGGCATCCTTCCCGACCACGTCGGCCGGACGGCGTACCGGATCGTCCAGGAGGGCCTGACGAACGCGCTCAAACACGCACCTGGCGAACCGGTCCGGATCCGCGTGATCGGTGCCCCGGGCAACGGGTTGGAGGTCGAGGTGGTCAATCCGGCACCGCAGCGGGGTACCGGCGACGGGCAAGGGCTCAGGGGATTGACCGAGCGAGCAGCGCTGGTGGACGGGCGGCTCGAGCACGGGCGGACCGATGCGGGCGACTTCCGGCTCGCTGCTTGGTTACCGTGGCCTGCATGACGATTCGGGTCCTGATCGTGGATGACGATCCTTTGCTGCGCGCCGGGCTCAAGTTGATGCTGGGTGGCGCGCCGGACATCCGGGTGGTCGGTGAGGCGGGCGACGGCGCCGGCGTGACCGGGCTGATCGACCAGCTCTCCCCCGACGTCGTGCTGATGGACATCCGGATGCCGGGGACGGACGGCCTGACCGCGACCGAGACGCTCCGCCGCCGGCCGGGCGCGCCCGAGGTCGTCATCCTGACCACGTTCGATGCCGACGAGCACGTACTACGGGCGCTCCGCGCCGGTGCGGCCGGTTTCGTTCTCAAGGACACCCCGCCGGCCGAGATCGTCGAGGCGGTCCGCCGGGTCGTGAACGGCCAGCCGGTGCTCTCCCCCGCGGTGACCAAGCGGCTGATCAGCCGGGTCGCGGACTCCGGTCAGGACCAGCGCAAGTCGAAGGCTGCCGATCGGCTGGCGGTGCTGAACGACCGGGAACGCGAGATCGCCGTCGCGGTCGGCGAGGGCAAGTCGAACGCCGAGATCAGCGCGACCCTCTACCTCAGCGTCCCCACGGTCAAGACGCACGTCTCCCGGATCCTGACCAAGCTCGACCTCAACAACCGCGTCCAGATCGCCCTGCTCGCCCACGACGCCGGCCTCCTCGACGAAACCCGCTGAGATCCGAACAAGCCAGGTTGCGTCCGAAGAAGTGGACCGCACATCCCTCCGCTTCTTCGGACGTAACGCGAGACGACTGTTACTTGGAGCCTGCCGCGCGGCGGAACTCGTCGTTGGGGGTCTGCAGGCTGCCGAGGCTGGTGACCTCGCGACGGAAGAACAGCGCGAGGGTCCAGTCGAGGATGACCCGGGCCTTGCGGTTGAAGGTGGGCACCCGGGAGACGTGGTACGTCCGGTGCAGGAACCAGGCCGGCCAGCCCTTCACCTTCACGCCGTACAGCTGGGCGACGCCCTTGTGCAGGCCGAGGCTGGCGACCGAGCCCACGTACTTGTGCTTGTAGTCCTGCGGCGGCTGCCCGTCGACGACGCGGAGGATGTTCGCGGCGAGCCGGTGGGCCTGGCGGACGGCGTGCTGGGCGTTCGGGGCGCAGTACGCACCGGTGTCCGAGGTCAGGTCGGGGACGGCCGCGTTGTCACCGGCGGACCAGGCGTCGTCCTCGCCCTCGATCCGCAGGTTCGGGAGGCACTTGATCCGGCCGCGCTCGTCCAGCGGGAAGTCGGTCATCGCCAGCGCCGGGTTGGCCTTCACGCCGGCCGTCCAGACGATCGTGTCGGCGTCGAACTCCTCGCCGTCGCTGAGGACGACATGGCCCTTCTCGCAGGACTCCAGCCGGGTCTCCAGCTTGATGTCCATGTTGCGCTTGCGGAGCTGGTCGACCGTGTATTTGCCGAGCTCCTCGCCGACCTCCGGGAGGATCCGGCCGGTCGCCTCGACCAGCACCCAGCGCATGTCCTCCGGCTTGATGTTGTCGTAGTACCGGGTGGCGTAGCGGGCCATGTCCTCCAGCTCCGCGAACGCCTCGACGCCTGCGTATCCACCACCGATGAAGACGAAGGTCAGTGCGGCCTTGCGCAGCACCGGGTCGGGCTGGGAGGACGCGACGTCGAGCCGGTCCAGCACCTTGTTCCGAAGGGCGATCGCCTCTTCGACGTTCTTGAACCCGATCGCCTGCTCGGCGAGACCGGGGATCGGCAGCGTGCGGGCGATCGAGCCGAGCGCGACCACGATCTGGTCGTAGCCGAGCTCGTAGTCCGGGCCCTCCTCCGGCATCACCTTCGCGACCTTGTGCGCGTGGTCGATGCTCGTCACCCGGCCGGTGACGACCCGGCATCCCTTGAGCGTCTTGCGCAGCGGCACCACGACGTGCCGCGGCTCCACCGAACCGGCCGCTGCCTCGGGCAGGAACGGCTGGTACGTCATCACGGACCGCGGGTCGACCACGGTCACACGGATCCTCCCGCGCCTGGCAGCCTTGCGCAGGCCGTAGGCGGTGTACATCCCGACGTAACCGCCCCCGACGACGAGGATGTGCGGTACCTGGGCTGTCATCCGGCTCACTCTCCCTGAGTGGTGCTCCAACTTCATGTCTACTTCAGGATACTGCGCTCGTGAAAACTTTCACAAGCCCTCTTCCGAGTGATCTCACCCACCGGAATCTGCCCCGTCCGAGGGGGCCCGCTGCCCCTATCCTGCGGCCTGCCGCCCCGCTGGACCAGCTACTCGACCGCCCGGTACACAACCGCAAACCCCCGGACGCCGATCGGCGTCCGGGGGTTTGCTGGATCAAGGTCAGACGGTGAGCAGGACCTTGGTGGCGGTCCGCTGGTCCATCGCCCGGTATCCCTCGGCGGCCCGGTCGAGGGGCAGGGTCAGGTCGAAGACCTTGCCGGGGTTGATCTTGCGGTCCCAGATCAGCTGGACGAGCTCGGGCAGATACTGCCGGACCGGGGCAGGGCCGCCGTGGATGTGCACGCCGGCCATGAACAGTTCGTCGCCGGGGATCGCCACGTCGTGGGAGACGCCGACGAACCCGACGTGGCCACCCGCCCTGGTGGAGTGAATCGCCTGCATCATCGCTTCCTGAGTGCCGACCGCCTCGATCACCGAGTGCGCTCCGAGCCCGCCGGTGAGCTCCTTGACCCGGGCCACGCCGTCCTCACCGCGCTCCTCGACGATGTCGGTGGCGCCGAACTCCTTGGCCAGCGCCTGCCGATCGGCATGACGGCTGAACGCGATGATCCGCTCGGCGCCCAGTTGCTGCGCGGCCAGGATGCCCAACAGGCCCACGGCACCGTCACCGACGACCGCGACCGTCTTCCCCGGTCCGGCCTCGGCAGCGACCGCGGCGAACCAACCGGTGCCCAGTACGTCGGACGCCGCCATCAGCGATGGGATCAGGTCCGGGTCGGGCATTCCCGGGGTGGCGACCAGAGTGCCGTCGGCCAGCGGGATGCGGGCCCGTTCCGACTGGGTGCCGCGGGTGCCCATCAGGACACGGTGCACGCAGTAGGCCTGGTAGCCGGCCCGACAGATCTCGCAGGTGTTGTCCGACGCCCAGAACGAGCCGACCACGAAGTCACCGACCTTGACGGTCCGGACCTCATCACCGATCTCCTCCACGACACCGACGTACTCGTGGCCCATGACCTGGTGGTCGACGGGCTCGGCGCCTCGATAGGGCCACAGGTCACTCCCGCAGATGCAGGTCGCCGACAGCCGGATGATCGCGTCGGTCGGCTCGACGATCTTCGGGTCCGCGCGGTCCTCGACCTGAACGTTCCCGGGGCCGTACATCACAACCTGGCGCATCGCGTGCAACTCCTCCTGATCAAACGAGTGGGGCACCTTCGAGTGAACCCGTCGGCTTGCTGAGGAAGAAGTCACTGTCGATGGGTGTACTGACAGGACATCCCTCATGCCCTTTGACACCGCTGCGGGCGGGCTAGGGTCGATGTCGTGGACAACCGTCAGGAGGTACGCGAGTTCCTCACCACTCGTCGTGCCCGCATCACCCCGGACCAGGCCGGGCTGCCCACCACCGGCAGCCGGCGGGTGCCTGGTCTACGCCGCAGCGAAGTGGCAACCATCGCCGGACTGAGCGTCGAGTACTACGCCCGCCTCGAGCGCGGCCAGATCGCCGGAGCCTCGACCGGCGTCCTCGACGCACTCGCCCGGGCGCTGCAGCTGGACGACACCGAACGCGCTCACCTGTTCGACCTGGCCCGCGCCGCCGACGGAATCCCGGTCTCGGGCCGACCGCGCCGCCGTACGCCGGGCAAGGCTGCCTCGCGACTCAGTTTGCAATGGACGCTGGAGGCGATCACAGACGGCGTCGCCTTCGTCCGCGATTCGCACCAGAACCTGCTCGCCACGAACACGCTCGGCCGGGCCTTCTACTCACCCGTCCTCGGCGACGGCGGACGCACCCCGAACCTGGCCCGGTTCCAGTTCCTCGACCCGGCCTCGCGGGACTTCTACCCGGACTGGGAGCTGTTCGCTCAGATGTGCGTCGGCATCATGCGCGCCGAGGCCGGCCGCGACCCGCACGACCGTGGCCTCCAGGACCTCGTCGGTGAACTCTCCACCCGCAGCGAGACCTTCCGCCAGCTGTGGGCCGACCACAACGTCCGCACCCACTGCTCCGGCACCAAGCGGTTCAACCATCCCGTCGTCGGCGAACTCACACTCGCCTACGAAGAACTCGCGATCACCGCCGAGCCAGGACTGGTACTCCTGGTCTACACCGCCGAACCCGGCTCACCATCCGCCGAAAGGCTCCAACTGCTCGCCTCATGGGCACAAACCCCGACGACTTCCAGCTAGAGGAATCCATGCAGATCACCCGCAGCTCCCTCGACACCGTCAAAGGACCGGCCGACTGGTTCACCGGCGACGTCTACATCGACGCGGTCGCCGCGGCCCCGGCCCCCTCCCGGATCGCCGCGAACCTCGTCCACTTCATGCCCGGCGCCCGGACCCATTGGCATCGCCACCCGTTGAGCCAAACCGTCTTCGTCACCGAAGGCACCGGACTCTGCCAGCGCCGAGGCGGCCCCATCGAGGTCATCCGCCCCGGCGACCGGGTGCTCTTCGAAGCTGACGAAGAGCACTGGCACGGCGCCGCCCCCAACCGCCTGATGGTCCACCTCGCCATCAACGAGGCCGACGAGGACCATGCCACCGTCCACTGGCTCGACCCAGTCACCGACGAGGAATACGCGGCCGCACTGCCTATTGACTGAGTGGCGAGCTACAGGTCGGCTAGGGACTTGGCTCGGGTGAAGATTGCGTCGAGCATGGGTTCGGTGAGTTTGCCGGTGAAGGTGTTCTGCTGGCTGGGGTGGAAGCAGCCGAGGACGGTGACTTCGCCGTACGGGCCCGGTACGACGTACTCGGCGGCGTGACCGAATTTCGGGCGCGGGCGGGGGACGGCGCCACCGACGGCCTGGAGGGCGTTCAGGAGGACGTCGAAGCCGAACTTGCCGAGGCAGACGATGACGCGGGTGGTCGGGAGGACCAGGCGGAGTTCCGCGTGGAACCACGGGGCGCAGGTGTCGCGTTCCTCGGGAGTGGGTTTGTTGGCGGGTGGTGCGCAGCGGACGGCGGCCATCATGCGGGCGCCGAGCAGGTGCAGGCCGTCACCGGCATGGGTGCTGGTGGGTTGCGACGCGAGGCCGACCCGGTGGAGGGACGCGAAGAGCCAGTCGCCCGACCGATCGCCGGTGAAGACCCGGCCGGTCCGGTTGCCGCCGTTGGCGGCGGGGGCCAGCCCGGCGATCAAGATCCGCGGCGACGAAGCGCCCCAGCCGGCGATCGGGCGGCCCCAGTAGGGTTGGTCCGCGAACGACTTTCGCTTGCTCAGGGCAACTTCTTCGCGCCAGCCGACGAGCCGGTCGCAGGCCCGGCAGACGGAGACCCTGGCGTCGAGTTCCGCCAGGGCATCCGTCGCCGGGAGGTCGTCGGCGAGCGCGACTACGGCAGCAGGGTTGCCGGCGATCGGCGTACGGGGTGAAGCCGGATCCTCGGGCCAGCCGGTGCCGGGTGGTACCGGGCTCTCGAACAGCTCCCCTGTCAGCGGGTGCGGCAGCTTCATCCCCTCAGCCTAAGACTGCGGGTCAGCTGACGAGTTCCTCCAACACCGGATCCGGAGCGGCGTACTTCGTCCGGCGGGCGGCCGGGATCGCCAGGGCGAGCAGGACCGCTGCCGCGGAGAATCCGGACAGCAGCAGGAAGGTGTCGGTGAAGCCGGACTCCGCGGGCAGACCGGACGGCTGGAGGTGACCGGTGATGATCGAACTGGCCACCGCCGTACCGATCGAGCCGCCGATGGTGCGGATGTTGGCGTTCATGCCGGTAGCGGCACCGGTCTGCTCCCGCGGAACGTTCTGCACGATCAGGCTCGTCATCGACGCGTAGGCCAGGCCGAGTCCGATCCCGAAGAGCGCGGTCGACAGCGCGACCTGCCACGGGTCGTCGTGGTACTCCGCGAAGGCGAGCGAGGCGACCAGGCTCAGCGCCGATCCCAGCACCACCTGCGCCTTCGCCCCGAAGTACGGAGTCATCGGCCCACTCAGTGAACCGGTGACGGCCATCGTCACCAGCATCGGCAACATCAGCAGACCCGCCTGCGTCACGCTCGAGCCGAAGCCGAATCCTGCCGCGGTGGGAATTTGCATGAACTGCGGTACGAACGCGTAGACCGCGAACATGGCCGCACCGAAGAGCAACGCCACCAGGTTCGTCGTCCAGACCGCCGGCAACCGCATCATGCGCATGTCGATCAGCGGGTTCCGCGAACGGAGCTCGACGGTGATCCAGCCGACCAGCAGCACGACGGCCGCCACGAACAGACCGATAGTCCGAGCCGACCCCCAGCCCCACGACCGCCCCGCACTCAACGGCAACAGCAGTGCGATCAGCCAGCCCGACAGCATCGCGGCGGCCAGCCAGTCGATCCTGCCGGGCACCCGGTTCGGCGACTCGGGGACGTAGCGGCGCACCATCACCGTGGCGAGCGTGACGATGATCATCGGGATCCAGAACAGCCAGCGCCAGCCGAGTGCTTCGACGATCGGCCCGGCGAGCACGATCCCGAGCCCACCACCGGCCGCGATGACGGCCGACACCAGGCCGACCACGGACGGGACCCGCTCGGCCGGGAACTCGTCCCGGATGATGCCGAACGACAGCGGGAACACGGCGCCGCCGAGCCCCTGGATCGCGCGGGCGCCGATCAGTACGCCGATGTTGGGCGCGACCGCTGCGAGCAGACAGCCGATCGCGAGGGCGACCAGGCCGATGAGCAGCGTGCGTTCCTTGCCGACCATGTCGCCGACCCGGCCGAGCAGCGGTGTCGCCACCGAGACGGACAGCAGCAAGGCGGTGAAGACCCAGGTGACCATGCTCGGGGTGGTGTGCAGATCGCGCTGGATGAGAGGCAGTGCCGGGGTCACCAGCGACTGCAGCATGGAGAAAGCAGCCACGACGGTCGCCAGCACAGCCAGCGTCAGTCGCGGCGAAGTCGTCTTTCGATGCCTGATTGTGGGCATGCCGAAGTCCTTCGAGAGGGTGTGAACGCGCCACGCGACGGCGGCGCCGGAGTCCCGACCTGGTAAAGTCGAGGTATGCCTCCACTATAGCGGAGGCTTGCCTCCGGTACTAGTCGATAGGGTGGTTGGGGTGACAGAGAACTCGCGTCCCGCGCTGGGCGTCGCCGTGAAACGCCCCGTCCGCAGCGATGCCCGCCGGAACTTCGACGCCCTGCTGAGCGCCGCCCGGGACGCCTTCGCCGAACACGGCACCGGGGCCTCGCTTGAGGAGATCGCCCGCCGCGCCGGCGTCGGGATCGGCACCCTCTACCGCAACTTCCCCACCCGGCAGGACCTGTTCGACAGCGTCTACCTGGGCGAGATCGAGGAGCTCTGCGCGGCCGCCGTCCAGGTCGCCGACCTGCCGCCGTGGGAGGCGCTGGAAGCCTGGCTGCAGCGTTTCGTCGAGTACGCCGCCACGAAGAAGGCCATCTACGAGGAGCTGAATCGCGACTCCGAGGCGTTCCGCGTGGCCCGGGAGGCGATGTACGCCGCCGGCCAGCCGCTCTTCGACCGGGCCCAGGACGCCGGCGCGCTGCGCACCGACGCACTCTTCGACGACGTACTCCGGATGGTCAGCGGGCTGACCGGCGCCGGCTTCGTCGACGAGGATCAGCGAACCAGGGTCCTCCAACTCGCCCTGGACGGCCTCCGCCCGCGTTAGTCGCCGGCAAGGGACAGCGCGACCCCGTCGAGGATGTCGTGCTCGGAGACCAGCAACTCGTCGTACGCGAGGTGGTCGGCCACCCGATCATGCAACCGCTGCAGAATCAGCGCCCCAGCACCGATCACATCAACTCGTCCAGGATGAATAGCCGGTACGGCGGAACGCGCCGCCCGGGTCGACCCCATCAGCCAGGCCGTTGTGTCGAGCAACAAAGGCGCCGGGATCCGCGCGTGATGGATCACGCCGGGGTCGTACTCGGTCAACTGCAGAGCAACTGCGGCGACCGTGGTCACCGTGCCGGCCACGCCGACCAAACTCCTTGCCTCCGACAACGGCACGGCGCAGGACTCGAGCAACGCGTCGACATCTCTGGTCGCCGCCGCCATCTCCTCGATCGAGGCCGGATCCGATGCGAGGTGGCGCTCGGTCATCCGCACTGATCCCATGTCGAGCGATTCCGCCGCGATCACTCCGGAGGCGTCGCCCAGGATGAGTTCGGTCGATCCGCCACCGATGTCCGCGACCAGATACGGGCCCGGTACGTCGATGGTCGCAAGTCCCCCGGTCGCCCCGGTGAAGCTCAGTGCGGCCTCTTCGGCACCGGAGATGATCTCGGGCTGGACTCCGAGCCGCTGCTCGATCCCGGCGAAGAACTCGTCCCGGTTGCTCACGTCCCGCGCGGCGGAGGTGGCGACGAAGCGGACCCGCGCGACGTCCGCCGTACGGATCAGAGCCGCGTACTCCGAGGCGGCGGCGAAGGTTCGCTCCAGAGCTTCCGGTGCGAACGCTCCCGATGAGTCGACTCCTTGGCCGAGCCGCACCACTCGCATCTGCCGATCGACCTCGGTCAGCACCCCGTCCGCACAGTCGGCAATCAGCAACCGAATCGAGTTGGTCCCACAATCGATCGCCGCGACACGTACCGCGTCAGTCATCGAGCCGCTCGGCCCCGCCCGCACCGGGCGCGTCCGGCGCCGGGTCGACGCACGGGCCGCGCCGGCCCCAGTCCGACAGGGCGCCGAGTGCTTCGTCGCCGAGCGGATTCACGCCGGGACCAACTGCCAGGGAGTGGCCGATCAGGACGTGGAGGCATTTGACCCGGGTGGGCATGCCGCCCGCGGTGATGCCGTCGATCTCGGCGACGTGCTCGATCGACTCGCGGTGTGCGAGGTACGACTCGTGCGCCGCCTGGTAGGACTTGGCGAGCTCCTCGTCGACGGCGAGGCGCTCGGTCATCTCCTTCATCATCCCGCCGGCCTCGAGCGTCCCGATGGCGGACGCGAGGCGGGGACACGTGATGTAGAAGGTGGTCGGGAACGGCGTACCGTCCGGCAGCCGCGGCTCGGTCTCGACCACGTCCGGCAGCCCACAGCTGCACCGATGCGCGATCGACCGGATCCCGCGAGCGGTCCGCCCGAGCTGGGCGCTCACCGCTGCTTGATCGGCAGCGTCGATACTTTCTGAGGTCACCGATTGGCCTTGGGGGTCAGGATGGGTTTCGGGGTGGGCTTCGCCGGCGGCGGCGCGGCCGGTTTGACCGGTTTGCCGGCGCCCTGCACGCTGCCCCACAGCTTCGTGTACCAGGTCGGGTCCTGCTTGTCGGCCGTCGGATCGGTCGGACCAGCGGGCTCGGGCGGCGCTCCGACCGGCTTTCCGTCGGCACCGATCACCCGGTAGCCGACCTCGCCCGGCATCACCCAGCCGAGTCGTTGCCGGGCCTGGGCGCGCACATAGGCGTCGTCGTTCCAGCGGGCGATCTCGTCGTCCAGCTGGTTGACCCGCTTCTCGCGATCGCGGATCTCCTGCTGCAGGGCGCTGATCTGCTGGTGCTGGTCGAACCAGACCCGCAGGCTCTGCGCGTACGACACGACCAGCGCACCGAGCACGAGCAGCACCACGGCTGCCCGGCCGGTGAGATTACGGGAACCCCGGGTCCGGACCGGGCCGGCCGGGGTGCCCGTCGTACGGCGTTTGGGTTGGTGAGCGTCCCGCCGGGCAGGTGGACGCGACTGGCTGCGACTCGCTGGTCGCGAGCCAGGCCGTGCACCTGGATCCCGGCGGGAGGACATCCAAGAACCTTAGCCCGGTCAGCCCTTGAATCGCGGGAACGCCGAGCGGCCGGCGTACCGGGCTGCGTCGTCCAGCTCTTCCTCGATCCGGAGCAGCTGGTTGTACTTCGCCGTCCGGTCCGACCGGGCCGGGGCACCGGACTTGATCTGGCCACAGTTCGTGGCGACCGCGAGGTCGGCGATCGTGGTGTCCTCGGTCTCGCCGGAGCGGTGGCTCATCATGCAGGTGAAGCCGTTGCGGTGGGCGAGGTCGACGGCGTCCAGCGTCTCGGTCAGCGAGCCGATCTGGTTCACCTTGACCAGCAGGCTGTTCGCGGCCTTCTCGTTGATGCCACGCTGCAGCCGCTCGACGTTGGTGACGAACAGGTCGTCGCCGACGATCTGGATCTTGTCGCCGAGCTGACCGGCGAGGTTGATCCAGCCGGCCCAGTCCTCCTCGTTCAGCGGGTCCTCGATCGAGACGATCGGGTAGGAGTCGACCAGCTCCGCGTAGTACGCGATCATCTCGTCGGACGACTTCTTGCCACCCTCGAAGGCGTACACGCCATCGGTGTGGAACTCGCTCGCGGCCACGTCCATGGCCAGCGCGATGTCCTTGCCCGGCTGCAGGCCGGCCTTCTCGATCGCGACCAGGATCAGGTCGAGGGCGTCGCGGTTGCTCGGCAGGTTCGGCGCGAAGCCGCCCTCGTCACCGAGGCCGGTGGACAGGCCGCGCTCGTTCAGCACCGCCTTCAGCGCGTGGTAGACGCCGGCGCCCTGCATCAGGGCCTCGGAGTACGTCGCCGCGCCGATCGGGGCGATCATGAACTCCTGCACGTCAACGTTGCTGTCCGCGTGCGAACCGCCGTTGAGGATGTTCATCATCGGCACCGGGAGCACGTGCGCGTTCGGGCCGCCGACGTAGCGGTACAGGTCCAGACCGGCGCTCTCCGCGGCGGCCTTGGCGACCGCGAGGCTGACGCCGAGGATGGCGTTCGCGCCCAGCTTGGCCTTGTTCGGCGTACCGTCCAGGTCCAGCATGGCCTGGTCGATCAGCCGCTGCTCGTGGACGTCGTACCCGACGATCTCCTTGTCGATGTCCTCCAGGATGGCCGCGACGGCCTTCTGGACACCCTTGCCGCCGTAGCGGGACTTGTCCCCGTCGCGCAGCTCGACGGCCTCGAACTGGCCGGTGGAAGCGCCGGAGGGCACTGCCGCCCGGGCTACGGTGTCGTCGTCGAGCAGAACCTCGACCTCGACAGTGGGATTGCCGCGCGAGTCAAGAATCTCGCGAGCGCCGACGGCCTCGATGGTGGCCACATCTACTCCTCTGTTCACACCTGATGTCAGCCCCGAGCCTAGCGTCCAGACCACCGGGCTCAGTGGACCGCGTCCGCCTTTTCCACAACGCGGATCGCGTGCGCAGGCACGAATCTGGTCAGCAGTACGCCGTTCGGCGCCTCGAAGACGGGCTGCCCGAGCGCGGCCGGGTCGATCCCGAGCAGCACGTCGACCGCGGATCGCCTGCCCACACGGCTGTTCTTCGCCGGTGCGAGGTGCACATGGGTACGCCGGCCGGCCAGCAACCCGTGTTCCTGGATCTGCGCCAGCGCGCCCTGATTCGTCCCGTGCCAGAGCAGGTGATCGGGCTCCACCCGTCGCCAACTGTTCTCCAAGGCTTCACGCGTGACCGGCATATTCTCGACCGAGTGCCCCTGGCAGGCCCGGATCTTCTGCCCGTCCACCTGCAGCCGCTGCTTGTCGTTCTCGCGCACTGCCAGGTCCAGGCGATCACGGTCCATTCGGAGCACCCGTAGTACGTCGTCGATGTCAGCCCAGCCGTCGGCACTCATCGCGAGGCCACGCTCACCCGCCGTGTGCCTGAGCAGCTTGGAGATCGCCCGGCTGTCCTTACTCACGGTACGTAGCGTTGCAGCAGGTCGCGCAATGTGTCGAGACGTTTGTCCTGCGGCCGGTTCGGGCGGGTGACCAGGTAGTACCGCACCGGCGGCAGATCTTTGATCGGCACGGTTCGCACGGCGGCCGGCGTACGGACGAAGCCGTTGACCACTGCCGGTCCCACGCCGAGGCGGACGAAGTGGACCAGCAGCGCCCAGCCTTCCGCCTCAACCGCGACGGCCCAATCAACCCCTGCATCAAGCAGGCTCCGCTCCAGTTGCACGCGATGCGGTCTGGTGGACGGAGGCACCACCAGAGCTTCGCCGGCCAGATCTTTCAGCCGGAGCGAGCGGCGGCCGGCGAGGCGGTGATCCGGCCTGACCGCCAGAACCTGCGGGTACTGCTTGAGCGGGCGGCAATCGAGCTCGTCGGGCGGCACCACCAGTGCGGTCACCCCAAGATCAGCGCTGCCGTCCCGGAGCGCGCCGAGAGTCGCGTCCGCGTCGGTGGTGATCAGCCGGAGCTCCTGCTTCTTGGCCAGGAAACGGCGGATGGGTTCGCCGAGGAGATACAGATAGGCCCCGGATCCGGCCGCCAGGACGAGCGGGCGAGACGGGCGCGAGTCGAGCTCGGCGAGGAACTCGGCCGCGCGGGTCCTCGTGTCATTCGCGAAGGCGGCAAGCTGTTCGCCGGTCTCGGTCAGCCACAGAGCACGGCCGTGCCGGGTGTACAGCGGGCGGCCGAGGGTCTGTTCCAGCTTGCGGATCCGGGCGTGCAGGGCCGGCTGGCTGACGTGCAGCTCGTTCGCCGCGTGGGTGAAGTTGCGGTGTGCGGCGAAGACCGCGAACGCCGCCAGGTCCTCGGCGACCAGCCGATCCAGAATCATTACCTGAAACTATAGCTGTGTCGCCAATTCATAGTTCTGCTGACTGTTCGGATTGGCGCACGCTGGCAGCATGAACAGATTGGGCATCGATATCGGCCGAGTGATCATCGACGGATCGGCCGCCGTCGGCGGCGACACCGCCTTCTTCCAGGGTTCTCAGGAGACCATGCTTCGTACACCCTCCGTGCCGGGTGCCTTCGAGTCCATAGCACGGTTGGTTTCGCTGGTCGACGGCCAGGCTTGGCTGATCTCGAAGTGCGGCCCACGCACCCAGCAACGCTCCCTGGACTGGCTGCGCCACCACAATTTCTTCGACCGTACTGGCGTTGCCGACGGCAACTATCGCTTCTGTCTCCGCCGTCCCGACAAGGCCGTGCATTGTGCCGAGCTCGGCATCACCCACTTCATCGACGACAAGCCTGACGTCCATCAAGCTCTTGCCGGGGTTGTGCCCTGCCGGTATCTCTTCGGCCCGCAACAGAGCGGGCGGGTGCCGGCGGGAGTGGTTCCGGTGAGCGACTGGCCTGCCGCCGAGCACGCCGTACGGGCGAGTCTTCTAGACGTTGAACCAGCGGCGGGCGTCGGATAGGCCCTTGTGGTTGCCGTCGCTGGTGGTGAGGCCGGTCTGGACGTCGGTGGCGAGGCGCCAGGCGAAGTACGCGGCCTGGATCGCGAAGCGGAAGTTGATGAAGGTGTCGAGGTGGGTGCTGACTTCCTCGGTGAGTGCGGGGCGTTCGGCGAGGTAGGCGGCGATGACGCGGTCCGGCTCGGACAGGTACATGACGAGTGAGCCGAGGTCATAGAGAACGGGCCCGAGCATGGCGCCACCCCAGTCGATCAACGCGGTCGCGCCATCGGGTTGCCGCAGGAACGCCTCAGCCGCGGGATCACCGTGCAACCCCGCCCAGCTCAACCCCGCCGTCTTCCGTACGCCGTCCAGCGCACCTTCGACGGCCGGGCGGATCCAGGGCTCGAGATCCAGGTACTCGTCGAACACCCCCGTCATCCGGTCGACCCACCCGCCGATATCCGCAGGCTCAGCCGCCAGAATCGCGTGCACCCGAGCAATCGTCGCCCCCATCACCGCGTGGTCCTCAGGCCCGCCGACCAGCGGAACCCCGTCGACAAACTCCAGCACAGCGACCTGATGCTCCCCGTCCACCTCCACCAGCCGCCCACTCCGACTGGCCACCGGCGCCCCCGTCACCACCCCACCCGCCTGCAACCGAGCCGCCATCTCCAACCCAGCCGCAAACGCGTCATCCCTCACCCCCACCGCCTTCACCACATACTTCTTGCCCCCAGCAACCACCATCCACACCCGGGAGTTCATCCCACCCACCAACACCTCAACCCGCTCAACCCGCAATCCCCACCGCGTCTCCACCAGCCCCTCAAACATCCCGCCACCCTCCCACTCCACCCCCCACCGGTCGATCCAATTTCGCCCGGCGCTGCAAGGATGATCAGGTGAACAGCGACAAGGAAGACGATCGGCAACACGAGCAGCGCCACCTCGGCGAGCTGCTGGCCGAACTCGCCGAGGTCCACGATCCGGCGACTGAAGAGGAACTCGCAGCCGCCCGCGCCGAATGGCCCGACCACTCACCGCGCGCAGGAACGCCGGCGTACCGACCGACATGAGGTACGCCTCGCCAACGCCCTCCGAGGTGTGCCGCTGAGCGTGGCCTTCGACCTGAAGGACGCATACCTCATGTCCGTCGGTACGCCTAACGCCAGAAAAGGCCCTGCCGGACCGCGGCGGTGGGTCCGAAGCACCCCGGCGAGACCGTTGGCCCAGAGCCGGGGCTGCCGGGTGGCAGGCGACGCTGCTGACCCGGGCCAGGGAGGGCTAGTGGCTGGATTCGGTGGTGCGGATTTGGGTGGCTAGGTGGTGGGTGGCCTGGCGGAGGGCTTGTTCGGGGTCGATGCCTTCGGCGCGGGCCTCTTGGACCAGGAGGAGGAGTTTGTCGCCGAGGGTGGGGGTGGTGGGGGGTTCGTAGGGGTGGATCTTGGCGGAGCGGCCCAGGACCTTGTCGGCGAGGGCCAGGGCGGGGAGGGCTAGGGGGATGCCTTCGAGGACCGAGGTGCGTTGTTTTTCGGCGGCCTTGATGGTTTCCCAGTTCGCCTCGACGGCTGCGGCGTCGGCGGCTTCGGCCGAGGCGAAGACGTGCGGGTGGCGGCGGATGAGTTTTTCGACGATGCCGGCGGCTACGTCGTCGATGGTGAAGCCGTCGGCCTCGTCCTCGGCGGCGATCCGGGAGTGGAAGGCGACCTGGAGCAACAGGTCGCCGAGTTCCTCGCGGAGGTGGTCGCGGTCGCCGGTGTCGATGGCTTCGAGGGTCTCGTAGGTCTCCTCGAGCAGGTACTTCGCCAAGCTCTCGTGCGTCTGCTCCTGGTCCCACGGGCAGTTGCTGCGCAGCCGGTCCATCACGCGCACGAGGTCGATCAGCCGCGCCCCCGGTACGTCGTACGAGCCATGCACGATCTCGATCCCGTACTCCGGGCGCAGGCCGGCCTCAGCTTCACGGTGCAACGCGTCGGCGATCAACCGGATCAACCCCGGCTCACCGTCATCCCCAACCAACCACGCAACCCGCAGCCCAGAAGCAGCAGCAGAACTCATCCGAGCCCAGTGGTCGTAGGCATCCCCATCAACCCGGCCCACCACATAACCGGCGGCTTCGAGCGCCAGCACATCCGGGCGCTCCACCGGAGCCAAACGGACGGCGCCACTGGCGGACGCGCCGGCTGGTGCGGCGGGCTCGGCGGCTCGCGGCGTGCCGGAAGCGGCGAGGACCTCGTCAGCTTCGTCGAAGGCTGCCCAGGCGGGGCGGGTGAGCAGTCCTGGCGCTACCCGGGGGCTGGTGAGGACGACTTTGATGGAGCCGGGCACGGGGGGACGATCAGCCTTGGGGTTCCGGCGCCGGCTGGTTCGGGTCCTGGGCGTTCGGGTCCTGGGCGTTGGGGTCCGCGTTCGGGTCGGCCGGCTTGCTGCTGGCCTTGGTCTGGTCGGACAGTGTCGACAGGGAGCCGGAGACCTTGGTGTCGAGACCGGCGTCGGTCCACTTGCCGAACCGCGGCGCGATGTCGATGGTGATGTTCTTCGAGGCGTCCTTGACGATCGTCAGGCCGGCCTGCTGGGCCTGCTGGGCCTTCGGGTCCCTGATCCCGGTGCCGCCGCCGAGCTTGATCGTGCCGATCCCTGCCACGGCGAAGTCGCGTAGGAAGCTGTTCGCGACCGGGTCCTTGGCGAACTTGTCGTAGACCGCCGGGTCCGAGACGGCCGACTTCATCCCTTCGGCGACCTCGGCGTCGGTGATGGTGATCGACCGCTGGTCGGCGATCTGCTTGACCAGCGCGCTGTTCACCAGGTTGTTGAGCGCGACCTCCGGGGTGAACGGCTGGCCGAGCGCCGCGCTCACCGCGCGGGCGGTGTCCTCCACGTCGGTGACCGAGATCTCGGTGTTGCCGACCTGGGCGGCGGCGCCGGGGTGGGTGCCTGCGGCACAACCGCCGAGCAGCACCATCGCAGCCAGTACGCCCGTCACCTTGACGAGGTTTCTGCTCAACGGACTCTCCTCCAGCATCAGGCCTTAGCCCCCACGGGCTCGGCGATCACATCGTCGATCAGTCTCGTACACCACTGCAGCAGCTCCTGGTCGCGGAGCGGCTGGCCGCCGACCGGCCGGGTGACAGGTCGTGGCACCAGGATCGTACGCAGTTGCGGCTTGACCAGACTCTTCGGGTACAGCCTGTTCAGCCGGAGCACCTTCGAATCGGGCAGGTCGACCGGTCCGAAGCGGATCAGATTGCCCTGCAGCGTCACGTCCTGCAACCCCGCAGTACGGGCGTGGTTGCGGAACTTCGCCACCTCGATCAGGTTCAGCACCGGCTGCGGGATGTCGCCGTACCGGTCGTGCAGTTCCTCCACCAGCTCGGCGATCCCATCGGCGTCCCGTACGGCGGCCAGCCGCTGGTACATCTCCAGCCGGAGCCGCTGCGACGGAACGTAGTCGTGCGGAAGATGCGCGTCGATCGGCAGCTCGATCTTCACCTCTGCGACGGTGTCCTCCTCGGAGCCGTCGTTGCGGTACTCCGCGACCGCCTCGCCGACCAGCCGGACGTACAGGTCGAACCCGACGTCGGCGATGTGCCCGGACTGTTCGCCACCGAGCAGGTTGCCGGCGCCGCGGATCTCGAGGTCCTTCATCGCGACCTGCATGCCGGCGCCGAGGTCGGCGTGCTGGGCGATGGTGGCGAGCCGGTCGTGCGCGGTCTCGGTGAGCGGCTTCTCCGGCGGGAAGAAGAAGTACGCGTAGGCCCGCTCGCGACCACGGCCGACCCGGCCGCGGAGCTGGTGCAACTGGGAGAGCCCGAGCAGGTCCGACCGCTCGACGATCAGCGTGTTCGCGTTCGAGATGTCGATGCCGGACTCGACGATCGTCGTACAGACGATGACGTCGGACTCCTTCTCCCAGAAGCCCTGGATGACTTGTTCCAGCTGGTGCTCCGGCATCTGCCCGTGGGCGACCGACACCCGGGCCTCCGGGACCAGCTGGCGGATCCGGGCGGCCGCCTTCTCGATCGTGTTCACCCGGTTGTGGACGAAGAAGACCTGACCCTCGCGCAGCAGCTCGCGCCGGATCGCGGCGGTCACCTGGCCCTCCTCGTAGGCGCCGACGAAGGTCAGCACCGGGTGCCGTTCTTCCGGCGGCGTCGCGATCGTCGACATCTCCCGGATGCCGGTGATCGACATCTCCAGGGTGCGCGGGATCGGCGTCGCGGACATGGTCAGTACGTCGACCGCCGTCCGCAACTGCTTCAGCTGCTCCTTGTGCTCGACGCCGAAGCGCTGCTCCTCGTCGACCACGACCAGCCCGAGATCCTTGAACGCGACCTCGCCGCTGAACAGCCGGTGCGTCCCGATCACCACGTCGACCGAACCGTCGGCCAGCCCGTCGATGGTGGCCTTGGCCTCCTTGTCGGTCTGGAACCGAGACAGCGGCGCCACGTTCACCGGGAACGCGGCGTACCGCTCGGCGAACGTCGCATAGTGCTGCTGGACAAGCAGAGTCGTGGGCACCAGGACGGCGACCTGCTTGCCGTCCTGGACCGCCTTGAAAGCAGCCCGTACGGCGATCTCCGTCTTGCCGTAACCGACGTCGCCACAGACGATCCGGTCCATCGGCGTGACCCGCTCCATGTCGCGCTTCACGTCGTCGATCGTCGCCAGCTGGTCCGGCGTCTCGACGAACGGGAAGGCGTCCTCGAGCTCACGCTGCCAGGGCGTGTCCTTCGCGAACGCGTGCCCCTTGGTCGCCTGGCGCGCGGCGTACAGCTTGATCAGCTCGCCGGCGATCTGCCGGACCGCCTTGCGTGCGCGGCCCTTGCGCTTGGCCCAGTCGCCGCCGCCCATCTTGTCCAGCGACGGCTGCTCGCCGCCGACGTACCGGGTGACCTGGTCGAGCTGGTCGGTCGGCACGTACAGCCGGTCGCCGGGTTGGCCGCGCTTGCTCGGCGCGAACTCGATCACGATGTACTCGCGAGTCGCCTTCTGGGCACCGGTGCCGACGGTCCGCTGCATCATCTCGACGTACCGGCCGACGCCGTGCTGCTCATGCACGACGTAGTCGCCGGGTGCGAGCTCCAGCGGGTCGACAGCCTTCTTACGCCGACTCGGCATTCGTTGCTGCGAGCGCCTTTCGGCCGCAGATCGCTGCCCCGCAAGGTCATTCTCGGTCAGTACGGCGAACTTGATGCCTTCAGCAATGAATCCTTGATCCAGCGCACCTTGGGAGATCAGTACGACGCCAGGCTCGGGCACCCCGTCGATCGACTCGACAGTCCGGGCCGGCAGCTCCGCCTCGGAGAACACCTCGGCCAGTCGCTGGGCCGGGCCGTGGCCCTCGGTGACGCAGACGACGCGCCAGCCGTCCCGCAACCAGGCGCGCACATCCTCAACGGCAGCAGCGGTTTCGCCGCGGTACCGGTCGACCTCGTGCGCGTTCACCTGACGGCTGCGGACCGCGCCGACCTCGGTGTCGATGTCGATCGAGATCCGCTCGCCCATCGAGTCGCGCAGCTCCGACGGCGCATCGGCCGGCGCCGCCGCGAACGGCGACATGCTCCACCACGCCAGCCCCTTGGCCAGCGCGTGCGAGCGAACGTCCGCCAGCGACATGTACGCCGCCGCACCCAGGTCGATCGGTGCGTCGCCACCACCGGCAGCAGCCGCCCAGGACGCCTCCAGGAACTCCTGACTGGTCGCGACCAGGTCGTGCGCCCGGGCCCGGACCCGCTCGGGGTCGCTCACCACGACGTGCGTCCCGGCCGGCATCAGGTCGACCAGCAGCTCCATGTCGTCGACGAGGACGGGCGCGAGCGACTCCATCCCCTCGACCGCGTGTCCTTCAGCGAGCTTCTCGAACAACTCGGAAAGCTCAGGGTGTTCCTTGGCCAGTACTGCGGCCCGGGCGCGCACCTCGTCCGTGAGCAGCAGCTCGCGACACGGCGGAGCCCACAAGCCGTGCTGCGCGATCTCCAGCGACCGCTGGTCGGCGACGGCGAAGTACCGGATCTCTTCCACGTCGTCGCCGAAGAAGTCGACCCGCAGCGGGTGCTCCTCGGTCGGCGGGAAGACGTCGATGATGCCGCCACGGACGGCGAACTCACCCCGTCGCTCGACCAGGTCGACCCGGTTGTACGCCGCGCCGGACAGCCGGGCGACGACGTCCTCGAGGTCGACGGTGTCGCCGACGTGCAGCTGGACCGGGCGGAGATCGGCGAGACCGGCGACCTGGGGCTGCAGGACGGAGCGCACCGGGGCGACCAGGATCTTGATCGGGCCGGTGGTCTCGTCGGAGGGATCGGGGTGCGCGAGCCTCCGTAGTACGGCAAGGCGGCGGCCGACCGTGTCCGAACGGGGTGACAACCGCTCGTGCGGCAGCGTCTCCCAGGCGGGGTAGTAGGCGACCGTGCCGGGCTCGACCATGCACTGGAGTGCCTCGGTGAGCTCCTCGGCCTCGCGGAAGGTCGCGGTGACCGCGAGCACCGGGCGGTCGGCGCCCTGACGAGCGGCCAGCGCAGCCATCAGGACAGGGCGGATCGAACCGGGAGCGCTCAGGTCGAGCGTCGTGACGCCTTCCGTCCTGGCATCACGGACGGCCTCGGCCACCACCGGATCGGTGATCAGGGTGTCGACCAGACCAGCCAGCTTCACAATGTCCTGCCTCTCGGCTCCATGCGTCAGCTCCGGTGTTCAGGTGGGTGCATCGCAAGGCGGAGCGAAGGGCTCGATGCTTTCCCATCGTGCCCTTTGCTCCAACGCCGCGAGGCGCCCGCCTGGGCGCCGGAGATGGCGTATGGAGCCGAAAGGCAGGACATTGGGTTACCACTCTCACGAGTTGTGTGTCTCAGGAGTTGTATTTGGCTTGGGTGACTTCTAGACCGTCGGTGAGCAGGGACTCGACCGCGTCGGCGCTGCGGTCCACCGCGAACGGCAGGTCCTTGCGCTCGGCCGAGGAGAACTCGTCCAGCACGAAGTCGGCCGGGCTCTGCCGCCCCGGCGGCCGGCCCACCCCGAACCGCAACCGATAGTAGTCACCGGTGCCAAGCGATTTCCGCAGCGACTTGAGCCCGTTGTGGCCGTTGTCGCCGCCGCCGAACTTGGCCCGCAGTACGCCGAAGTCGATGTCGAGCTCGTCGTGCAGGACCACCAGCGTGGCCGGCTCCACCTTGAAGAACTTCAGCAGCCCGGAGACCGGACCGCCGGACTCGTTCATGTACGACCGGGGCTTGGCGAGGATCGTGCGGATCCCGCTGACCCTCGCCTCCACCACCTCGGCCTTGGCCTGCTTGTGCTGTTTCCAGCTGCCGCCGACCCGGGCCGCCAGTTCGTCGGCGACCATCTGGCCGACGTTGTGCCGGGTCTTGGCATAGGAAGGGCCGGGATTCCCCAGCCCGACGACCAACCACACGTCGTCCGCCACGGATCCCGGCCTTCCTGTTCTCGCTCTGTGCTTGAGGAGTCCCGCTACTACTCGGCCGCGGCCGCGACCGGCTCGTCCTTCTCGATGCCCGCCTCGGCCTCGGCCTCGGCCAGCTCGGCGTCGGCCTGCTCGGCCGTCTGCGCCGCGGTCACGTTGATGACCAGGGTGTCCGGCTCGACAGCCAGCGTCGTACCGGCCGGCAGTTTGAGGTCGGAGGCGTGGATCTGGGCGCCGGCCTCGAGGCCCTCGACGGAGACAGTGACGCCGTCGGGGATGTGGGTCGCCTCGGCCTCGACCAGGATGGTCTGGCTCTCGACGACGACCAGGGTGTCGCTGACCGCGTCGCCCTCGACGTGCACCTGGATCTCGACCTGGACCTTCTCACCGCGCTTCACGATGACCAGGTCGACGTGCTCGATGTGGCCCTTCAGCGGGTCACGCTGAACCTGCTTCGGGAGCGCGAGCAGGCTCTCGCTGCCCTCGACCTCGATCAGCAGCAGGGCGTTGGCGGTCTTCAGCGCCAACATCGTGTCGTGACCGGGCAGCGTGATGTGCACCGGGTCCGTGCCGTGGCCGTAGAGAACGGCGGGCACCTTGTTGTCCCGGCGGATTCGGCGGGCAGCACCCTTGCCGAACTCCGTGCGCGACTCGGCTTGGATCTTGACCTCGGCCACGAGATGAACTCCTCAAAAAGCGTTGCGGTGATCAGTTGTCAGTGGTGACTGCGTTGTCTGGAACTGGAGTTGCTGGCCTCAGCAGGCGCGTCTTGACTCCCGAACAGGCGTCAGGCAACGAACCACCGCGTCGATCACGGAGCCGCGCCCGCCAGGTCTTGTGAAGGACTTAGTCCGGGGGGCGTCCCTCGCCGAGGCAACCAAAACAGTCTACCCACCACTACGCCCAGACGTGAAATCTGGTCAAGAGGTACCGCCCCGGGTTCTCCGGAGGTGACTTTCCACTGCCATCGGGGCAGTTTCTTCTGCTGTTACTGAAAATGATTGTCGATTCAGATAAGGTGCGGGCTGTTCACATCTCATCCGACCTCTGGGGGACCTCGGTGACCGCCGCTCACCACCGGCTTCGGCCTGCACTGCTTGCCGTCCTGACGCTGCTTTTCCTGCTTCTGCCGTCTTTTCGCTCGTACGCCGCGGAGCCGCCCGAGGTGTTGCGGGCGGTCCACACGGATGCCCTGCACACGACGTACGACGGGACTTCGGTCGGGCTGAGCACCCGGATCGGGCTGGGCGAGTACCGCGTCGCTGACCCGGCCGGGCTGATCTTCAACCTGGAGGACAGGGGGTCGGCGCGGGTCGAACTGCCTGATCTGCCGGCGTTCTCTTTCCTGGGTCAGCCGGGTGATTCGGTCTGGATCGCGCCGGAGTCGCAGGATCCGGAGTTGATCTGGCCGGGGTGGGACACCGAGACGATCGTGCCTGGGGTGCTGGCGGGCGACTCGGTCGATTTGACGTTGCTGTCGTCGTCGGGGCCGGGCAACGTGGAGGTGTTCTTCAACTACGACGAGTTCACGGGGGCAGCGCAGCGGTTGTTCAGCGCGGCCGATCCGGGGCTGCGGGTACTCCACCAACCGGTCGGACGACACGTCCACGCCAACTGGGCCTTCACCCAACTCGGCACCTACCAACTCACGTTCCAAGCCACTGCCACCACGGCCGCAGGCGTACCGGTCACCTCAGGTCCCGTCACCTACACCTTCGTAGTCGGCCCCTACGAACCTCCAACCCCACCGACAACTCCGCCCGGCACTCCCCCGACCACACCGCCGGGTACTCCGCCGACGACACCGCCGGGCACACCTCCCACGACACCACCGGGTACTCCGCCCACCACCCCGCCGGGCACACCTCCCACCACCCCGCCGGGTACTCCGTCGACCACGCCGCCTGGGGCGCCCTCCACGACTCCGCCGACCACCCCGCCGACTTCGGCACCGACCGGTCAGCCGACGACGAAGCCGCCTGTCACCGCGGCCACCACCACCACGCCGTCCGCCACCCCGACGCAGGTCGTGCCGGGCTCCACCTCGACGCACGGCTCCGCGGACGGCGGCGCCGATTCACCATCCGGCGGCGGGGTCCAGAACCAGTCGAGCAAGCTGCCACCCTGCGTCGTCACCAGCACACCGTCAGGCGACGGAACGAACGGCTCGACCAACTCACCCGGCAGCACCAACTCCCCAGGTGGCAGCAACTCCCCCGGCAGTTCCAACTCCCCGGGCGGCAGCAACTCTCCCGGCAACCCGCCTGGCGGGCAGGGTGGTGACCAGACTCGGACGACCTTGTCGAGCGGGCATGCCGACTACGCCGTACGGATGGAAGGCGGGAAGCTTGCTTCCCGGGTGAAGGACGGTACGAAACCCGGTACGCCGGTGTGGCGTGACCCGGCGAAGGTGACGATCCAGCTGACTGCTGCGTCCCAGACGCGTGCACCTGGTGGAGCGTTCGCCTTCCTCGGCCCGGCCGGTGCGCCGCTCTGGCAGATCCCGCAGACGCAGAAGGACGGCGTCGTCTGGCTCGGCTGGAATACCGAGGAGCTCTCGAGCAGCCAACTCTCCACCGGCGTCGACTGGCGGCTCGACCGCGTCACCGGTCCCGGCAACCTGGCTGTCTTCGAATTCGACTCGTTCGGCCGCCCGAAGATCATCTTCAACTCCGGCGACGGCGTACCCGACACATACCGCATCCCGCTAGGCACCCACGCCCACGGCAACTGGTCGTTCACCAAACCAGGCACCTACCGCGCAACCTTCACCCACACAGCCACCCTCACCACCGGCGCCCCCTCAACCACCACCTCCACCCTCACCTTCGCCGTCGGCACCACCACCGCCCACAACTCCGCCCACACCGGCGCTAACGCGCGTGGCACGGGCGGCCCTCACGCGCAGAGCGCGGCAGGCACGGGCAGCGCTCACGCGCAGAGCGCGGTCGCCACGGGCAGCGCTCACGCGCAGAGCGCGGTCGCCACGGGCAGCACCCATGCGCAGAGCGCGGTTGCGGTCAGCCCGGCCGACGCTGGCGCGCAGAGCGCGGTCTCGGTTGGGGGTGGCGCTGGGGTTGATCGCATTTCGGCGGGGGACCTTGTGCCCCGGTTGACCAGATCTGGCGCGGAAAACGGTCAACTCGGGCACAAAGTCGCCTTCTCGCCGACGGCGCCTTCGGGTGGGTGCAAGTTGGCGTCTACCGGTGGCGAGGTTGGGGTGGGGTGGATCGCCGGCGGGGCGGCGCTTGCCGTGGCTGGCGTCGTAGCGCTGGTTGCCACTCGGCGTCGCCAGGGTGACGCGTGAGGCGCGGTAGGCGGGTGGGGCCCGCGGTGGTGGCGTTCGTCGTACTGGTTAGTGGGTGTGGTGGTGGGGCTGCGGGGGGCGACGGGAAGGTCAATGTCGTCACGACTACCGAGATTCTGGCTGAGCTGGTGCAGCAGGTTGGTGGGGATCGGGTGTCGGCGTCGTCGCTGGTGCCTGCGGGAGGGGATCCACACTCCTACGAGCCGACACCCGCCGACGCCAAGCGCGTTGCCAAGGCGGATGTCACGTTCACCAATCACCTGCTGCTGGAACCACAGGCGTTGATCAAGACCATCGACGCGAACGCCGCCAAGGACACTCCGAACGTGTCGCTGGCCGAAGCGGCTGAGTCGTACGGCGCGCACGTGATTCCGTTGGTGGAAGACATCGGGCTCGATGTGCTCTGGCTCGGATTGCGGGTGCGCGGTTCGGGCAAGGCTCGCGGCGCCACCCGTACGTCGTCCGTCCAGCTCACCGCCACCAAGATCGACGGCCCGGGCAAGCTGATCGCGTACCTCACCGAATCGCTCGGTCAGCCAGACCTCTACTTCGACTCCGGCAACCCGGCCGACAGTACGACGCTCCCGCCGGCCGCCCACACCCATCTCAACTGGGCGTTCACCAAACCCGGCGTCTACCACCTCACTCTCGAAGGCAAGCTCGACACCGGCCAGCCGCTCGGCAAAGGCACCTTCACGTTCGCGGTCGGCGTCGAACCGCATCAGGTGAAGCCGGCCGACGGCGGTACCGCGACGGTTCTCGACGACGGCCATACCGACCTCACCGTCGACCTCGACACCGGTCAGGTCTACGCGTACTCCGATGCGAAGCGCGTCGGCGCCGAACAATCCGTCGTACCGGCCGGTCGCGTTGTCATCGACGTACCCGGTAAGGCGTTGGAGACAGTGCCGGACGATCCGCGGTTCGGCTTCCTCGGTACGCCGGGCGCCCAGATTCACCAATTGCCGCAAGCGGTGCTCGGGAAGCACGTGCACGGCGAGATCGACCCGCATCTGTGGGAGGACGTCGCCAATGCGAAGGCCTATGTGCAGCTCATGCGCGACACGTTGATCAGCGCGGATCCGGACGGGAAGCAGGCTTATCAGGAGAACGCGGCCAAGTACCTTCGAGAACTCGACGAGCTGGACTCGTACATGCGAACGCAGTTGGCGAAGATCCCGGCCGATCGGCGGCAGCTCATCACGACGCACGACGCTTTCGGGTACCTGGCTTCGGCGTACGGGATGAAGGTTGCCGGCTTCGTCGTACCGAATCCGGCGCAGGAACCGAGTGTCGACCAGGTCCGGAAGTTGTCCGAGACGATCCGGAATCTGAAGGTGCCGGCCGTTTTCACCGAGCCGAATCTCGCGCAGCGGGCGTCGGTGCTGACGCAGGTCGCGCGTGATCGCGGTGTGCGGGTGTGCTCGATCTATGGGGATTCGTTCGATGAACATGCCCGTTCGTATGTCGCGATGATGCGGCACAACGCGGATGAACTGCTGCTTTGTCTGGGGGAGACGAAGTGAAACTGCTGCTCGCGCTCTTGTTGCCGGTGGCAATTGTTCCGGCTGGTGTTCCGCCGGCGGAGCAGGTGGTGATCGCCGACGGGCATGTCGATCTCGGGCCGCGGTTCGTGGACGGCAAGTGGACGATCCAGTTGCGGGACGACACGGGCGATCCGGTGGTGTGGCGGCCGTTGGAGAACGTTGTTCTCCAGGCGAACGATGCCGCGGTGGTGTCGGTGCCCGCGGATCCTTCGTATGCGTTTCTTGGTACGCCGGGCGCGAAGGTGTGGGTGATTCCGCAGGTGCAGAAGGCCGGCGTCGTCTGGCCGGGCTGGAACACCCAAGACCCTGACGTGGCGAGCCGGGTCGATCGCGAGGTCACCTGGAAGCTCAACGGAGTCGAAGGGCCGGGTGCCTTCACGCTCTTCCTCAACTCGGACTTCGGCAAGCCGGCTCCGGTCTTCGACAGCCGCAAACCTTTTCCGCAGGAGACGGGCGTCGACGTCAACACTCATGTCCACGGCAACTGGACCTTCGCCACCCCCGGCGCCTACCTCCTGGACATCACCATGACCGCCAAACTCACCGACGGCACCACAGTCACCGACACCCGCCCCCTCCACCTCCACGCCGGCCCCGGCGACCCCCGCGAAGCCTTCAAAACAACAGTTGTCGTGGATTCAAACGATCAATTTCCGTGGTTATGGATTGCCGGTGCGGTTGTTCTGTTGCTTGTAGGCAGCTTCGCGCTGATTCGGCGGAGGCGGGCATGAACGTTCTCCAACTAGAAGAAGTCGCCGTCGAGCTCGGTGGGCGGTCGGTCCTGTACGACGTGAATCTCAAGGTCGCCGCGCACGAACAGGTGGGGTTGATTGGGCCCAATGGGGCTGGGAAGACGACGTTGCTTCGGGCGTTGTTGGGGTTGGTGGCTGTGAGCGCCGGGGTGATTGCGGTGGAGGGAAGGTCGCCGCGGGAGGCTCGGGGGGCGGTTGGGTATGTGCCGCAGCGGCATGAGTTTGTTTGGGATTACCCGGTGGATGTGCGGACGGCGGTGATGACCGGGCGGACTCATCGGATCGGGTGGTTGAGGCGACCGGGGGGTGAGGATCGCGCGGCGGTGGCCGAGGCGTTGGAGCGGGTGGATCTCAGCGACCTGCAACGGCGACCGATCGGGGAGCTGTCCGGTGGGCAGCGGCAGCGGGTGCTGGTGGCGCGGGCTCTGGCGTTGCGGCCGAAGTTGCTGTTGCTGGACGAACCGTTCACCGGGCTCGACGTACCGACGCAGGAAATCCTCACGAGACTGTTCCGCGACCTGACCGCCGAAGGCACGGCGATCTTGATGACCACGCACGACCTGCCCGCCGCCGCAGACACCTGCAGCCGCCTGTGCCTGCTGAACGAAACGGTGATCGCCGACGGTTCACCCGACGAGCTCAGGGATCCAGCCGTCTGGCTGCGCGCGTTCGGCGTCGCCCGGTCCGAGCAACTGCTGCACAGCCTGGGAGTCGCCCGATGATCGAGTTCTTCACCGAACCCTGGCAGCACGTGTTCATGCAGCGCGCCTTCCTCGTCGTACTGATGTCCGGCGTCGTCTGCGGCGTGATCGGAAGTCACGTCGCCCTGCGTGGGATGGCCTTCATCGGCGACGCGGTGGCGCACGCCGTCTTCCCCGGCATCGCGATCGCGTTCGTCCTGCATACCAGTCTGGTGGTCGGCGGCATCGTCGCCGGACTGATCACCGCACTCGCCGTCGCCGTCTTCTCGCAGAACAGAAGGCTCAAGGAAGACACCGTGATCGGGGTGTTCTTCGCCGCCGCCTTCGGGCTCGGCATTGTCGTGATGAGCACGGCGCCCGGTTACGGCGGATCGCTCGAGTCGTTCTTGTTCGGCTCGGTGCTCGGGATCAGCGACGCGGACGTCATCACGGTCGCCGTCGCGGGCGCAGTACTGCTGCTGATCAGCGGCGCCCTGCACAAGGAGTTCGTCACCGTCGGCCTCGATCGCGAGACCGCCCGCTCGGTCGGCCTGCCGATCTTCTGGCTCGACATGGCCCTGTACGCGATGGTGACGATCGCGATCGTCATCTCGATCCAGGCGGTCGGCAACATCCTCGTCCTCGCGTTGCTGATCACCCCGGCCGCCTGCGCGCGGCTGCTGACCGACCGGATCGGCCGGATGATGCTGATCGCTCCGCTGATCGGCGCGTTCTCCGGCCTGACCGGTCTCTACCTCTCCTACGCGCTCAACCTCGCCGCCGGCGGGTTGATCGTGCTGACGGCAACCGCCGTCTTCATCGCCTGCTGGGTGTTCGCACCCCGGCACGGCCTCCTCAGCCACCGTCGCAGTACTCCTGCAACGGCTTCAGTTCCCGCCCGTCCGTGAAAGGAAAGTCAATGCGAAGAATAGCTTTGCCCGCCGTGGCACTGCTCGCTCTATCCAGTCTGGCCGTCCCAGCCAGTGCCACCACCCGGGTCAACCTCGATCAGGGCCATGTCGACGTGATCGGCATCGCCTTCGAGAACGGCGCCTTCGACCTGCATGTGCACGACGAGGAGCACGGCGTCGAGTACGCGCCGTCCGCGGTCAACCTGGTCGCCAAGCCCGGCTCGGAGATCGCCGTCCCCGACGACCCGCAGTACAGCTTCCTCGGTACGCCGGGCGCCCGGGCCTGGGTGCTTCCCCAGGTCCAGGACCCGGAACTTCTGTGGGCCGGGATCGGCGCCGAGGAGATCGAGCCCGGTGTCTTCAAGGACGATGCGCTGAAGGTCGACGTCATCGGCGTCACCGGCCCGGCCGACCTGAGCGTCTTCACCACGGATGCCTTCGGTGCGCCGACCGTCCTCGTAGACAGCGGCAACGGTCTGCCGGACCGGATCAACACGTCGGCCGGCGGTCACCTGCACGCCAACTGGGCGTTTGAAGCAGCTGGTACGTACAAGGTGACGGTCAAGGTCAGCGGCACAGTTCTTGCCACCGGCAACAAGGCGTCCGCCATCGCGACCTACACCTTCAAGGTCGCACTGTGAAGGGCCGGGTGTTCGCGGGCGCCGCTACTGCCGCGCTGGTCACGCTGCTCTCGGTCGCACCGGCTCACGCCCTCACGACGATCTCCCAGGGTCACGTGGATGCGGTAGACGTCGACTGGACCGGCTCTGCGCTCACGCTGGATCTGCGCGACGGCACGGTGACGCCGACCGTCGACCGGAACCCGGCGGACGTCGTACTGAATGCTGTGTCGGCCAGTAAGACCACGGTGCCGTCCGGGTCGGCGTACTCGTTCCTTGGTACGCCGGGGTCGGCCGTGTGGATCCTTCCGCAGACACAGGTGAGCAACATCGTCTGGCCGGGCTTCAACACCGAGGGTGTTCCTAGTGGAGCGCTGCAGGGCAACACGCTCAACGTGAAGCTGATCTCGGTCAGCGGACCGGCTGACGTGAGCGTCTACACCACCAGCTCGCTCGGCAGCCCGACCGTCTGGTTCGACAGCGGCAACGGGCTGCCGGACACGCGGGCGATCGCCATCAACACCCACGCCCACGCCAACTGGGCCTTCGAAGCAGCCGGCACCTACACCGTCACCTTCGAAGCCACTGCCACCACGGCAGGAGGCACGGCGGTCACCACGGGCCAGAAGACGTACACCTTCACTGTCCAGCCGTAACCCGTACTGCGCGGGAGAGGTGGGCGCCCCCCTAACCCCCGCGACAGGGCTTCAAACACGGCGTGATACGGGAGCCCCACCGCCACAACCCACACCCACCCTCATAAAACAGAG